>JBGQGO010000433.1:0-5278 GCA_041497455.1 Blastocatellia bacterium
GAGGTGGCGCTTGAAGCGTCCGAAACCGGGCACCTTGTGTTGTCGACCCTCCACACTACGGACGCGGTCAAAACAGTCGAGCGCCTCATCGGAATGTTTCCCAAGAGTCAGGAACACATCATTCGAATGAGGCTGGCCGGAGCGTTCAGGTTCATCGTTTCGCAGCGGCTGATCCCGAGAGCCGATGGGCGGGGCCGCGTCGCTGCGATTGAAATACTCAAATCGACAGCGCGCACCCGCGATTATGTAGAGAAGGGAGAGCGAGAAGGCAAATCGCTCTACGATGCCATGCGCGATGGCAACCTCGAAGGCATGCAGGTGTTCGATGGCGAGCTGGAACGCATGGTTCGCACCGGAATCATAACGATGAGCGAGGGATTGGCTTACTCGACGAATCGTCAGAATCTGCTTCTTCAGCTATCGGACCTGGGCGGGGGCTCGGTAGATGAAATGATGGGGATGGAATCGCGCACGAGCGGCCTTGTGGCCTAGCTCTGACGAAAGGTCATGTGAGCTGCTCGTATCCAGCCGCGTCGTCAGGGGCTGCGGACCGCACGAGGATAGAGAGTTTGTGCCAGATTGCTTCCGCATCCTGGCTCAACAAAACTTGCCGCCAGTCCCGCGCGAGTACCGAGTCTTTTCTCGCGGACACGTCATCGCGACTTCGGCGCCGGGCAACTGGGGTGAGGGCTCTGGTTGCCATTGCGCTACTCCTGTCAATTTCAATTTTGAATGGGGCTCAACAAATCAGACGGGCGGTTTACCGCATGCATCTCGAATTGCCGTCCACAGGCCGGGAAGGGTAGCGCAGGCCGGCGTTTTATTCAAGCATCAAGGAACGCACTGATGATTCACCATTTCAGTCAGGCGTATTCAGCGAGAACGCAGTCATGGGTAAAGCAAATCACGCCGAAGAGCGCAGGAACGCGCGAAGGTTTCAGGTTAGTTGGGACGTGGCCGTCAAAGGAACGGACCAGACAGGCAGCGGCTTCGATGAAGCGGGAACACTCGAAAACTTGAGCTCGCTTGGCGCGTTTCTTTATTTGCCAACATGCGTGAATCTCGGCGAAAGGCTCGAACTACGAATCAAGGTACCGTTCAAAAGAAATAACTGGATGAAGTACACGGCTGAGGTCGTTCGAATCGAACAGGCGAACTCCAGGGCCGGGATCGCGTTGAGGTTCGATACGGCGGCGCCTGTCTTTATCGTGCGGTGATCGACGCGCCGCCTAGTGCTGAGGACGTTACGCGCAGTTCGCGTTTCGCGCTTGCAGCTTGAGTATCCTCTCCTTCAAGCGCTTCAACACCTCTTCACGCTCGGGCTTGGTCGTGCAATGCCGGAGCGTCTCCACGAGCCCGTCGATCTCTCCGGCCAATACGCGTCCGGGGTCCTCGCGCCAATCCATTGGCTTGGGCTCCTCTCTTTCGGAAGCAGCTCCAAAGACCTGGTCAATAGCGGCCCAAAACAGTTCGATGCTGATCGGTTTTTCCAGGCAGCAGTTTGCTCCGGCCGCTTCTGCTTCAACCAGGATCATCGGCCCGCATCCGCTTATGACTATTATGGGAGTTGATTTGATTTGCGCGTCTTTTCGCACAGCCCCGATGAAATGAAGACCGCTCTTTCCGGGCAAAGCGATGTCGGTGATTATCAGATCGGGCTGCTGCTGACGAGCGACCGCCAGACCGTGCTCCGCTTCGGTCGCGGTGCTGACGGTGTAGCCCTTCAGCCGAAGCAACTCGGCAAGCGGGTGCAGTGTATCAAAATCATCTTCTACGACAAGGACCGTCCTCATGATGCGCGTGTCCTCTCTTCTAATGATTCTCGCGGGCGAGATACGTGAGGTCAGTCGTTCTTTGTCGGAAGGGGCGAGTCAAATCCTACGGGGACATCATACCTTCGGCGGGCCCTTTCTGCAACGACCTCTCGCCGATTGTTAACGAGAGCCGGCGTCGTCTTCGGCGTAGCCGCTCGTTCAATCTTTGACAGAAAAAAATTCCAAAAAAGTGAATTGTGCGGACTGCCGGTCGCGTCATGACTAAGTAGCGAACAAATGGGTACAGGGTTTTCCGATAGAATAAGTGTGAATTCCTTTGAATAGGGCTGGCTGCCGGTGAGCTTCCCGTGCCAACCGGCGGCCAGCTATCGAAGGCTTCAGCTTCCCGGGCGAACACGCGTCGCCCGCGCCAAGGAGATTAACATGCGCCCGTCTCAGGCTCTCTCAAGCTCACGCGTTCCCGCCTTCCTCAGAACTTTCGCTCGTCGTTTCTTTCGCGGCGCCCTTCAAAGAAGAGTTGTCTGCTGTGCGGTTTCGCTTAATCTTCTCCTTTGGCCTGGGCCGGGTCTCGTTACCGAACACTTCCTCGCCTTAGCCTCGGAGGTGCTCAACACACAAATTGGGTCTCACAGCTACGAAGCGTTCTTCCTCGGACGGCTCTTCTCTCAATCCAACAACAGGCCGCGCCGCGAGACCATGGCCGATCGAGCCTCGGCCGTCGCGCATATTCAAATTAATCCAATCAAACTCGTCGGTTATGAAAACGATGGGGCGACTTTTACCGCCACGCCCTCTGACTTTCTTGACCGCACGGTCCAAGGCGTTAAGTTTTCCTGGGAGTCTTCCAATACAACCAAGCTCGAGATCGACGACGCTGGACGAGCCCGCTTCCTGCAGCCCGGCCTCGCGAGAATCACCTGCCGGGCGGGCTCAGCCTCCGCAAGCGCTCCTGTTCTGATCAGACCCAATCGCCGCCCCCGACAAAGCGACGACGAGTGGCGCGTCGATCAGCAACGGCTCAGTGTCAACGGCGACATCCTCGGCGAAACCGATGGCTCGAGCGGTATCGGCTCGATGTTGGCTTCGCTGCTCGATAAGCTCGCCCCGACCGCGTCCGCTCAAGTCAACCCCAACTACTGGACCCCCGATCTGGGTTACGATCAACTTTGGAGCGAGCCGCGCAATCTCGTCGGCTCGCCGCCAAACGCAGCCGCAGCGCCGATGCCTCTCGGGTTGGTTCTTCCCGAAGGCAGCAACTTCAACTGGGCCGTTCCGATCATCAGCCTGGGCGGACGAGGCTTGGCGGCCAATCTCACACTTCATCACAACAGCCGGGTCTGGTCGCGCCGCAACAATCAGGTTGCCTTCGACGCTATCGCCGGCTGGCCTGCGCCGGGCTACTCGCTTGGCTTCGGGCGCATTGTGTTCTATGACGCTGGCTTCGGCTACAACCCCACCGGCAAGTACATGTGGGTAGAGCCTGACGGCACGCGTTACTATCTCGGGACAGGGACGTACATGGGCGAGGGGTACTGGTCGGGGGGACCATACGAGACTTCCGACGGCAGCCACATAGTCTATTTTGGCAACGCACAAAACGGCGGCACGCTTACCTATCCCGATGGAACAACCGTCAGCATCACCCTGGTCAACAACCGGCTTCTGCCGACGATGATCAGTGACCGAAATGCCAACTACATTCAGATCGCTTACAAGCCCGACTGCTTTCAGGTGGGCGGCGAAATGTTCTGCGGCGTCTTCGCGGCGGTGGCAATTGACTATGTGATCGACACGCTGGGGCGCAGGATTGAGTTTCAGTACGATAGTAACTACAGGCTCAGCGGGATTAACAGGCCTGGGTTTGGCGGAAGCACGCAGAATCCGGTCACCGACACGCTCGTGCTGTTCGATTATCAAACCGTGACGCCGGTCTACAGCTTCAGCGGACTGACCGTCGAGCGCGCGGCTACGAGTTTGCGGTTGAAGCACGTCTATTCCCCCGCTACCGGCACGGGCTACCTACCCACTTACTCCCAATACGGAGTGATTACTACTGTGTCCGCGCGAAGGCAGATGTCTGCCAGCACCTGGCCGCCGGGCAGCCCGACGGTCATCAGCGATGGAGTCCAAAGCGCCGCCGTATCGTTCAACTACCCGGCCTCTGGTTCGCTGACTGATTGTCCTGCGTTCACTCAACGCACCGACACGGCGGTCAATAGCCCGACGAGCGTGTACGGCTATTCCACCAGCACCGACACGATTGCGCAGACAATGACCTTCACCGTGACTCAGCCTGACTCGACCACGGTGTTGCTCACACGATCGACGAATGCTTCGTCGCCGGCTAACGGCAGGCTCGTTCAGACGGAGGTAAAGAACGGCACGGCCTCATTGGCCAAGACTGTGCTGAGCTATGTGAATGACGGCGGCGGCTCGCCTCAAGTCGGGTCCATTACGAGCTACGACGACACCGGCGCGCCGGTCAAAGTTGATTGCGACTACGACGCAAAGGGGAACATTACTAACACGCGAGAGTACGGCTATCAGGTGAGCGGCGTGTGGCAGGTGCGAAGGCGGACTCGCACGAGTTACACCTCGATCGCCGCCGCCGTGAACTTGCCGACTGAGGTTGACCTCTACGACGCGCTGCTAAACACGAACGACGCCGACGATGTGATGATTGCCAAGGCGACTTACGTCTACGACAATTACGTTTCGATGGGTGGGATGGAAGACTATGGCGGAACTGCGAGTCCTCCCGGACATCTTTCATGGTTTGGCGCAAGCTACACGACGCGAGGCAACGTCACCGGCGTAACGCAGTGGACTGACCTGGCGGCGGGAGCGACGATTCAACACCTCGCGAAGTACGACATCTTCGGCAACGTGGTCAAAGCCCAGGTCTCTTGTTGTCAGGAGAAGGACCTCACCAACACACAGGACACGTATTGGGGCCTTACGGAGATCGTGACGAGCGGCGATCCCAACGGGGTGCATCTGACTACCTCGACCGATTACGACTTCAACACCAGCTTGCCTAGGAGCGCGACTGACGCGGGAGGATTGATCACGTATATTGGATACGACTCGGCGTTGAATCCTAGCAGCGTGCTCCTTCCGACTGGCGCGAGCGCCGGTGCCGGGTTCGACTACGGGAACCTGTCGTCTACAAAGACTGTCACCTACTCAGACACTGGGATGACCGGCGGCGGCGGGGAGTTCGGCGGCGCGGTGTTCGGGCCGGTGACCAGGACGCTGACCACAACTACGAATTACGACGGCTGGGGAAGAGTGATTAAGGCAATCAATCCGAACAACGCCCAGGTGAACACGGCATACGACTCGATGGGACGGGTCGCGAGCCGCACTAATCCATTCACCGCTGGAGGTACTCCCGGGCCGGCGACGACGATTCAGTACGATCTCGCGAACAAAGCGGTGATAACGACGTTGCCGGGCGGCAACACTGTTCGCAGCGATTACAGCGGAGCTACGGTGACCGC
>JBGQGO010000434.1:0-5276 GCA_041497455.1 Blastocatellia bacterium
CCGTGTTTTTGACTTGGCAGGCGCGCGGCCATATAATCCGGCCGGCCTACTTCCGCTGCTTTAGGAGGCAGCTTCCCGGTGCACCTGCGTATCGCATACGTCTTCGTCTTGCTGGTCGCCTGCGCGTCGCTTGCCGCGTGCGGCCACCCGTCGCAAGCACACAACAACAAGGCTCAACCTGTCGCCGATGCCTCAGCAGATTCCGACGGCGACGGCATTCCGGATCAAGCCGAGTTGCGCTCGTTCGATGACCGGCAGAACTTCAGACGCTGGTTTGCCGCGATAGCCGAGATGCAGTTCTATCGACCGAGCGATGAATGGAACGCCGAGCAACGCGATTGCGCCGGCCTGATCCGTTTCGCGTGGCGCGAGGCGCTGCGCAAGCATGACCGGCCCTGGCTCCAGAAGATGGGCGCGGACTACGAACCCATTGCGCCCGATGTGCGAGCGTTCAGCCTCGACACGAATCCTCTCGGCGAAAAACTCTTTCGTACGGACTTCGGGTCGTTTCAAGAGGGCGACCTCGCCAGCGCCAAGTTCGCGGAGTTCGCGGACGCGCGCACGTTGAAGAATTTCAATTGCGTCTTCGTCAGCCGTGACCGCCGCCGCGCCGAGCGAGGCGATTTGCTGTTCTTCCATCAGCCGTGGGTGCAGAAGTTCCCCTATCACGCGATGATCTTTATTGGTGAGCCGGTGCACGACGGCGAAGGCGCTGCGGACTGGGTTGTTTATCACACCGGGGCTTTGTCGACGGACCAGGGCTCGTTGAAGAAAGTGCGCCTAGCCGTGCTGGATCATCATCCGGATAAACGCTGGCGGCCGATCGAGAGCAATCCAAACTTCATTGGCTTCTACCGGCTCAAGATGCTTGATTGAAGGAGGCATCGAACGTGTTTAAAGACATTTCTCGGAATCATCGTGGCCTGATGACCGTAGCGGTCTACCTGGTTGTTATCGCGGGCGCGCTTTCGATATCAACCTTGCGGCTTCGCGCTCAAAGCGGATCCGTCGAGACGGCAGCCTCAGAATCGGCTTCCACAGCTACTTACAAGCCTTACTTCTCGCTGTCGACCAATCGAACTTATGGAACTGCAGACCGCGCGCGAGTGTGGATCAACTACGTTGGCATCGACCAGATGGACTTCCGCGTTTATCGAGTCGATGACCCGGTCAAGTTCTTCAAGAATCTCGAGAACCCTCACCAGATGGGCGAAGGCGAGAAGACTCAGATCATCTCGGGTCTCAAGAAAGAACCCTCCGCGCTGGAAAAGGTGCGGTCGTTCAAAGTCTCGATCTTCAAATCGATCAAGGACTATTTCCGCAATCAGCTACGCCGCGGCACGCGCGAGTCGCTCAATCAGAAGCTCAGCCGCGAAGGCGATCGCCAGCCTCTCAACGTCGCCGACTACGCGCGGGTCCCGCTGCTGGGGAACCCCGATCAGCTTGTGAGCAGTTGGCGTGAAAAGCTGACGCCGCTTGATAACTTCTATGACACGCGGATGGTGATGCTGGGCAAGCGCGATCCGGGAGTGTACTTGATCGAAGCGGTCAACGGCGACCTCCGCGCTTACACGATCGCGATCGTCACCGATCTTACAATGATCAACAAGACCGCTCCGACCGGCGAGATGCTGGTCTACACAGCCGACCGCAAATCGGGAGCGCCGCGCGAGGGCGTGAAAGTCGAAATCATCAAGGCGAAGAAAACGGTCGCCAAAGGCACGACCGATAAGAGCGGATTGTTAAGGACTCACGTCGAGAGGCCGAAGCCCGAGCCCGAACAAGCGTCTGAGGACGTCGATCCTGAAAGCGAAACCGCGCGAGACAAGAACCGCTCCTACGTGGTCACCGCGCGCGACCGCGACCACTTCGCGATCTCAGATCTGGCGGCGTATTACTTCGGCGCCTACTCGAGCGAGGGCGAAGAAGGCGAGGGAGAGAGCGAAGGCGGCGGCGGACTCACCAGCTACATCTATACCGATCGGCCGGTCTATCGGCCGGCGCAGAAAGTCTTCTTCAGAGGAATTCTCCGTAGCGCGGGCGACCGTGGTTATGAGCTGCCGAGCGGCTCGGTCAAGACAACGATCGAAGATCCGAACGGCGGCAAAGTGCTCGAGACCGATCTTAAGCTGACCCCGCGCGGAGCGTTCAGCGGCTCGGTCGATATCGCCGCGGGCGCGCCGCTCGGCCAGTATCGCATCATCGCGAAAGCCGGCGCCGCAAGCGCAAGCGAATACTTCGAAGTCCAGGAGTATAAGAAGCCCGAGTACAAAGTGTCGGTCACGACTCCGAAGAGGTTTGTCGAGGTCGGCCAGAAGGTCAAGTTCTCAATCGAGGCGCGGTATTTTTTTGGCGAGCCTGTCAAAGAAGCCGATGTTACGTACTACATTTATCGCAGCCGCTATTATCCCTGGTGGTGGGCGGACGAGGATGATGCCGAAGCCAGCGACTCCGAGAGCGAAGACGAAGGCGGCTACGGCTACGGCAACGATATGGTCAAAGACGGCGAGGGAGTGCTAAATACCAACGGCAAGCTCGATGTCGAGTTCGAAGTTCCCGCTGCGAACGAGAAGGACTCTTCCGATTACACCTACCGGCTCGAGGCTCAGGTCACCGACGAGTCGCGCCGCATGATCGAGGGGAAAGCCAGCTTCGTCGGCACGCGCGGCAGCGTCGTCGCCAACACTCGCACTGATCGCTACGTCTACTACGAAGGCGACACGGCGAAGATTAAGGTGAGCACAAGCGACTACGAGGGTAAGCCGCTTGCCGCCGGCGTCACGCTCAAGTTCATCGAGCGTCACTGGGACGCGACTCCAAAGCAAGACGAGACGGGCAAGACTCGTTACGAGTACACGATGCGCGAGCGCGAACTCGCTTCCGCCGATGTCACCACTAATCAGCAGGGCGAGGCCAGCTACGATTACGCGGTGACCGGGCCCGGCAGCGTAAACATCAAGACGATAGTCAAAGACGGCAAGAAGCAATACCCATCAAACGAAGACTACCTTTGGGTTGCTGATCGAAAAGGGGTGTGGTCGGACTGGTCTTCCGGCGACGACCAGTCGATCAAGCTGGTCGCCGACAAGAAGTCTTATCAACCGGGCGAGACGGCTCACGTGCTGGCGATCTTACCGACCGATAAGGCCCACTTGCTGGTGACCACTGAGCTGACCGGCGTAATGACAGCGCGCATCGTCGATTCGCCGTCGCGAGCGGTAATGATCGACGTGCCGATCGAACCGCGATACGCGCCGAATGTCTATTTGAACGTCGCATATATTCAGGACGGCGAGATGTACACGCACGACCGTTTCTTGAGCGTACCGGCAAAGAGCAAGTTCCTCGACATCGAAGTGCTCGCCGACAAGAAGGAGTACAAGCCTCGCGACACTGCGAAGTACACGATACTCGCGCGGAACTCGGACGGCTCTGCGGCGGCCGGCACGGAGTTGAGTCTCGGCGTCGTCGACGAAGCGATCTACAGCGTTCGCCCCGATACGACGCGCGACATTCGCAAGGTGTTTTATGGGCGGCGCTACAATCAGGTGCAGACCAGCTTCACGATCTCTTACTACTTCAAAGGCCACTCGGGCGAGAAACCGCTGAACATCGCCGCCAACAAGCGCGCTTATCAACTGGCTGACTTCAAGAACGAAGGCCAGTACGCCGAGCCGACCATTCGAAAAGACTTCAAGGACACAACCTTCTGGCAGCCTGACATCGTGACCGGCGCGGACGGCAAAGCTACGGTTGAGGTTAGGCTTCCAGACAACCTGACGACGTGGCGAGCCACCGTGCGCGGAGTCACGGCGGACACGCGAGTGGGCTCGGCGATCTTGAAGTTCGTCGCGCGCAAGAACCTGATCCTTCGACTCGAGACTCCGCGCTTCTTGACTGAAGGCGACACGGTTACATTGTCGGCGATCGTTCACAACTATCTCGATGCGGCCAAGGCTGTGCAGATTTCAATCGACGTGACCGGCGCGCGCCTGTTAGACGCCGCATCGCAGACGGTGACCATCCCGAAACAAGGCGAGCACCGGATCGATTGGCGCGTCGCCGCGAATCAAGTTGGAGAGGTGAAGCTGGTGGCGAAAGCGCTGACCGGTCCGGCTGACGAGTCAGACGCGGTCGAGATACCTCTCGAGGTTGTGCCTCACGGATTGAAGCAAAGCACCGGCGGCGCGGTAACGCTTTCGGGTGACAATGACGAGAAGACGATAGCGCTCAACCTGCCGGCAGATGCACACGCGCAAGCGCGAGCGCTTCGTATCGAGGCTTCGCCATCGGTCGCGGGGACGTTGTTTGGGGCGCTCGACTATCTGACCGCTTATCCGTACGGCTGCACCGAGCAGACGATGTCGAGCTTCTTGCCGAACGTGATCGTCGCCCAGGCGCTCAAGGACATTAAGAGCACGACTATTCGCGCGACGAACGATCTTGGAACGAAGGTGCAGCGCGGGATGGACCGGCTCTACGGGTTCCAGCATGGCGATGGCGGATGGGGCTGGTGGAAGGATGACAAGACCGATCCGTTCATGACCGCTTATGTTATCGATGGGCTGACGCTGGCGTCTCGCGCCGGCTACACGGTCGATAAGACTCGTATCACGAATGGCCGCGACAAGCTCATGCAGATGATCGGCAGCGGCAAGAGCGATGACGGGCAAGCGATCGATCCCGACACCCGCGCATACATGATCTACGCGCTAACGGAGAGCGGCAACGTGGACGTTTCGGTGATGAACGATCTGTTTGCGAAGCGAGGCGAGCTGCAAGCGTATGGCAGAGCTTTGCTCGCGCTCGCGTTGAAGCAGCACCGCGACGACAACCGCGCGCGGCAGGTCGCAGGCGAGATCGAGCAGGCGGCTCGCACAAACGAGTTCGACGCGCATTGGGAATCGAAGCACACATCTCACGGCTACCAGGTCGAAAACGATACCGAGGCTACCGCGCTGTCGCTAAAGGCGTTGACTCGCATCAATCCTCAGAGCGCGCTGCTGCCGAAGGCCGCAAGGTGGCTGGTCGGCAATCGCCGCAACGGTTATTACTGGGAGTCGACTCGGCAGACTGCGTTCGCGATCTTCGGGCTGATTGATTACGTTAAGGTCAGCAAGGAACTCTCGCCGGATTACTCGGTCCAGGTCTATCTGAACGGCGAGCAGATAATCTCGAAGCAGGTGACCGCCGCGGACGTCACTTCGGCGCAAGCGTTCGTGATCGAGCGCAAAGGCTCGCAGCTCGGCGGCTCAAATCAAGTGCGGGTGGTCAAG
>JBGQGO010000435.1:0-5259 GCA_041497455.1 Blastocatellia bacterium
CAAGGGTCTTCTTGCGCATCCGTATCGATGAGGGAGTCACTTCTACCAGTTCGTCTTCACGAATGAACTCGAGCGCTTGCTCGAGCGACAGCTCGCGGAACGGCACAAGGCGCATCGCTTCGTCGGCCGACGACGCGCGCATATTCGTAAGCTTCTTCTCCCTGACCACGTTTACGTCCAGATCCACATCGCGAGCGTTTTCGCCGATGACCATCCCTTCGTAGACCTCGGTTCCAGGTCTTACGAAGAGCTCGCCGCGCTCCTGAAGGTTGTAAAGCGCATAGGTCGTGGCGGGGCCACGCCGGTCGGCGACCAACGCGCCGGTGATCCGTTGCGAGATCGTGCCTTGCCATTCATCCCAGCGCAGGAAGATCGTGTTCAGCAAGCCGGTGCCTTTCGTGTCCGTGAGAAACTCGCTGCGGAATCCGATCAGCCCGCGCGAGGGGATCTCAAATTCCATTCGCACTCGGCCAGTCCCGTGATTGATCATCTTGGTCAGCCTGCCCTTGCGGCGGCCGAGGGCCTCGGTGACCACGCCGATGAAAATGTCCGGGCAATCGATCACGGTAAGCTCGATCGGCTCCAGTACCTGGCCGTTCTCTCGCCGGGTGATGACCTCGGGCTTTGATACCTGAACCTCATATCCTTCGCGCCGCATCATCTCGATCATGATCGCAAGCTGGAGCTCGCCGCGGCCTGACACCTTGAAGGTGTCCATTGTCTCAGTAGACTCGATTCGAATCGCGACGTTGGCAAGCGCTTCCTTATCGAGACGCTCTCTGACCTTGCGCGAGGTGACGTACCTTCCTTCGCGGCCGGCGAACGGCGAGGTGTTCACGCTGAAGAGCATCGAGATCGTCGGCTCATCGACGGTGATTCGCGGAAGCGGCTGCGGGTCTTCGGCTGAAGAGACCGTCTCGCCGATGTAGATGTCTTCGATGCCGGCGAGCGCGACTATCTCCCCTGCTTCCGCGCGGTCGATGGGTACTTGCTTCATGCCTTCGAAGGCGTAAAGCTTGGTCACTTTCGTTTTCTCGATCCGGCCGTCGAGCTTGCAGATTGATATCTGATCACCAACCGCGACGGCGCCGGAAAAGATTCTGCCGATCGCGAGCCGTCCAACGTAGTCGTTATAATCGAGGTTCGCTACGAGCAACTGCAGCACTCCGTCGATCGGCGCAGCCGGCTTAGGAATCGTACGAATGATTTCGTCAAACAACGGGCGCAGGTCTGAGCCCTCATCGGCGAGTTCGCGTTTAGCGACGCCGTCGCGCGCGACAGTGTAGATAATCCGGAAGTCGGCTTGCTCTTCGTTGGCGTCGAGGTCGATGAACAGATCGAATACTTCGCTGACGACCTCTTCGGCGCGCGCGTCCTGACGGTCGATCTTGTTGATCACGACGATTGCTGGCAGATTCAAAGCAAGAGCTTTCGAAAGCACGTAACGAGTCTGCGGAAGCGGGCCTTCGCTGGCGTCTACCAGTAGCATCACGCCGTCCACCATCATTAGGACGCGTTCGACCTCGCCTCCGAAATCGGAGTGGCCGGGCGTGTCGACTATGTTGATCTTTACGCCGTGGTAATGGACGGATGCGTTCTTTGCCATGATGGTGATGCCGCGCTCGCGTTCCAGGTCCATCGAGTCCATCATCCGTTCGACGACGGCTTCGTTAGCGCGAAACAACCCCGATTGTTTGAGCATCGCGTCGACCAGCGTTGTCTTGCCGTGATCGACGTGCGCGATGATTGCGATGTTGCGAATGTCTTCTCGTAACTGCATGTTGTCCTCATTGCCCCATGGCGAAACAATCATCATAACAGACCGTGGAGAGGGATGTCAGGCTGAGTACCACAGACGGCGGTGGGTGGATCGTTCAGGTCCTGCCTACAGACGAAGGCCGCTCGACCGCTTCTTGAAATCCCACCCACGGCAGTGGGTGGATTGTTCAGGTGCGGCCTACAAACGAAAGCGGATCGACCGCTTCTTTGAATCCCACCCACGGCAGTGGGTGGATTGTTCAAGTCCAGCCTATGACACCCGACGGCTCGGCCATCTACTGGATCGCACGCTGCGAACGGAATCTGAGTAGAGGATAGCGTGGCCGAGCTAGGCAGGACTTGAACAATCCACCCACTCCCGTGGGTGGGATTCGCGGGAGCAGTCGACCGGCTTTCGTCTATAGGCAGCACCTGAAAAATCCACCCACTCCCGTGGGTGGGATTCCTGGAGTCGTCACACAGTCTCTAAAGTTCATGTCACATCAACCGCGAGGATTTCTTTTAAAGCTGATGCTGATATAATTCTGTTCAACCGTCACCTGACATCGAGGAAGGGAGCTTACGTCCTTGGAGCACATATTGATCAAGCGGCAGGGCAGTTACCTATACGCGAGATCGGTCGGAATAGTAGTGATGCTGTTGACGCTGATTTACGGCGGACTCGGAGCGGTGTTGGCGATCATCACCGAGTCGGACCTCGAAGACGTCCTGGAAGAAATTACTTTCCCGATTCTGGCGTTCCTTCCTGTTCTGATGATGTGGCTCGGCTATGCCGGGATGCTGTGGGCCTTTAAGCGCGAAGCAAGCCACACAATCGAATTGAGCGAGGAAGGGATCAGGGAGACTCGCGCAGGCCGCGAGCATCGTTTCATTCCGTGGGCCGGAGTGCGAGAGATCGAACTGGCCGCCGACCTGTTCGGAGGAATGAGCCTCAAGGCGAAGGGCGCTTTCTCGGAGATCGCGATATCAAACGTGGACCTCGAAATCACTCACCCGATGAGCATCACCAAGATGCACCGCGCATTGAGCAGGGCAAACGAGATGAGAAAGCTGTTTGCAAAACTCAAATCCGCCGCGCCGCAGGCGGCTTTGCGGACCAACAAGCTCGCGAGTAGACGCCTGAACGAGTATGCGCTCGTGGACGGTCACTAGGTTAGTGGGGGTAAAACCTCAACGTGCGTGGTCATTCACCAATCTGCTGAAGGCGCGTTGAGATTCTCAATTCCTAATCACCCTCGACGGGCCCTTTGGGCGGTGACGTAACTCTGCTCTCGTCGCGCCTAGGTCAATATTCATTTCAGATTCGTCAGCAGCCTGCTCGATATGGAGTTTTGTCGAGCCAGCAGGTAGGTTGTGTTCTCGGTCGACATCTGCAAAGTTGATGTCAAAGGGGCCTGCCTGGTGCGCTATCTGCTTCTTTCTAAGCTCTGCTTTAAGCACAATGACAATATCCCTCGTGTCCATCGGTGGTTGATCCATACGCTCGGTGAGCGGAACTGTCGACACCGCAGTGTCTAACAGAGATCCACACTTCCTGCAGAAGTTTTGTTTGTCCTTCTTCGTTGGATCCACACTTAGAACAAATCATACATCCTCCTCGCCACACAATCCCTAACGCAGACAGCTCACGTTTGAGCCTAGCTGAACAGTTGGTCTACCGACATTCGCCAGCCGCGTACTGCCGGTTCAGCATCGGCGATGTCGCCGCGACGGAATACTCTCGGAGTGTCGGGACTGTTCGCGTCGTAGGACCTGATTATTTCGGTACCGAGTAGATCAACATCCCAGACAACCAGCGCTCCAGTAGCGAAGTAGTCCGAGCGCTTGGCCGCCATCAGATTTTCAGCAATCGTGCCGTAATCGTATTCGCTTCTCACTTCCACCGCGAAAACCGGCGCGCCGTCCAAAAACTTCATACCGCTAGTTGGTCCCAGGTGCCATGCGGCATCCGGACTGAATGAGTCTCGGTTGGGCAGGTTGACCCGAAAGCCGACGTTATCAGTATAAGCCCGTCCGGGCGTTCTACCTTCGTGCTGACGCAGTCTAATGTAGATCGATCCGCCGGCGCGGTTAGGCATATCCCCGGTTGGTGACATCAGTACGATCTCCCCGTCGACGATCTCGGCCTTGCATTTGTCTGGCAGACTGTAGAGATCTTCAATTGTCGCTTTTACTTTTGTGCTCATCGTAGAATCTCACCGCTGAATATTAACACAAAACATCCCGAATAAGTGCAGTTCTGGTTAACCTCTACCCGCTTGGCGGCTCGCTGTGACCCGATGCTATACTTTCGCTCGACTCGCGATGACAGAACCAATGAGAGACAAGTATGAAGTCGTAATCGGGCTGGAGATTCACGCCCAGCTCAGGACCGAATCGAAAATCTTTTGTGGGTGCTCGACCAGGTTTGGCGACGAAGCCAACTCCAACACTTGTCCGGTGTGTCTGGGTTTGCCGGGCGCGTTGCCTGTCCTCAATCGGCGAGTGGTCGAAATGGCCGCCCGCGCTGCTCTCGCTCTGAATCTGAACATCAATCACGAGTCGATTTTTTCTCGCAAGAACTACTTTTATCCCGACCTTCCCAAAGGCTATCAAATCTCTCAGTACGACCGCCCGTTCTCCGAGCACGGCTGGGTTGAAATCCCGACGTCTGAACGCAACGAGTCTGGACATGCGACGGACTGGCGCACGAAGAAGTTTTGCATCACCCGGCTGCACATCGAAGAGGACGCGGGCAAGTCGCTCCACGAAGGCATGCCCGAGACCACCAAGTCTTACGTCGATCTGAACCGCAGCGGGGTCCCTCTGGCTGAGATAGTCTCCGAGCCTGACTTTCGCTCCTCGTGGGAAGCTTACGATTACATGCAGTACGTGCGGCGGACGCTCTTATACATTGGCGTCTGCGACGGAAACATGGAAGAAGGCAGCTTGCGATGCGACGCCAATGTGTCGGTGCGTCTGCGAGGCGCGGAGAAATTCGGAACGAAGGTCGAGCTTAAGAACCTGAACTCGTTTCGATTTCTTCAGAAGGCGGTCGAGTATGAGATTGATCGCCAAATCGCCGCGATCGAGGCAGGCGAGACGATCGTTCAGGAGACAAGGCTGTGGAACGAGCACGAGTCGAAGACCTATTCGATGCGCTCGAAGGAAGAAGCGCACGACTATCGCTATTTCCCCGAGCCGGACTTGCCGCCGCTGGTCATCGCCGAGGACCTGATCGAGAAGCTGCGCGCTGAGCTGCCCGAGCTTCCTGATGCTCGCCGCCGGCGCTTCGTCGATGAGTTTGGATTGTCCTTTGACGATGCGGCGCAATTGACCGACTCACGCGGTATGGCTGATTATTTCGAATCAGCCGCGCGCGCTTGCGGCAACGCCAAAGCGGCTGCGAATTGGATTCTCAACGAGCTAATGCGCGAGATGAAGTCGGCGTCCGCGGATATCAGCACGGCGCCGGTCAGTGCTGAGTCGCTCGCTGAGATG
>JBGQGO010000436.1:0-5258 GCA_041497455.1 Blastocatellia bacterium
CGAACATGAGGATGCGCCGGTCACCCATCATCACTTCGGCTTCGCCCGAATCTGCGCCGCTTGAAAACTCGGTGAAATAGGGGTAGAGCCCGGCTCGCCGGAACTCGTCAGCCTTGGTGAATCCCACAGCCTTCTCGAAAATGTCCTTCGTTACTGCGGGCGACCGCTGCTGCATAATAGACCTCACTCGACTGACTTGTTGATATCACTGCTGCCCCGTTTCACGAGGGACCCCTGCCGAGTCTAAGCTCCCTGCAATGCGGAGATTATATATGAAAAAAGTGTGAGGGCAAGCTGAATAAGCAGTTAAGTGAGCCCCATTCTGAACCTCCTACAACGCCCTGCGCCGGCGATTCCTCGCGGCATGACAGACTGATGAAACCGCGTCGGTCTTCGGGCGCCCGGCGGCGATCAACTCGGCGGAGTCCTGGGAGCGGCAGGCATCCCTGCCTGCTCCCATTCGCCGACTTCAGACGCAGCAGGCGGGATGCCTGCGCTCCCAGGCGGTGTGAAAATATTGGCTGAATGCCCTATGATCACAGTGCGAGGATTCCAGGACGTGACAGGGTTGCAATCATGAGCTTGAGGAGATACCCGCTCAAAGACTCTCTTCCGATATCAAGAATAATGAAGAAGCTCTTGAAGCGGAGCATGGCCCGTTGGCTTCGTCGCGAGGCCAAGCGTAATCCTGAGAATGCCCCGAAAGGCAGGAGATTCAGAGGCTGGTATTGGTAGTTTGAACGTAGACGCGTGGAACCCGATCGCTTATCCCACAGGTCACTTCATATGAGAGAGTTCCGATTTGCGCGGCGACTTCCTCGGCGCTTATTCGGATGGAACCTTGGCCCCCGATGATCACGGCTTCGTCGCCCACTGACGCATCCTTCACATCGGTCACATCAACCAGAGTCAGGTCCATGCTCACACGCCCTACAATTGGCGCCAACTCTTCCCGCACGATAACGTTGCCCTGGTTCGATAGCGCGCGGCGCAGCCCGTCCTCGTAGCCGATCGCGAGCGTTGCTATCCGGCTCTCACGTGAGGTCACGAACGTACCTCCGTATCCCAGCGGAACTCCTGCCGGCACCGTCTTCAAAAGCACGATCCGCGTGCGCAAAGACATCACCGGCCGCCAGTCCAGAGGCTCGATTGAACGATCAGTCACGTCTCGCCACAAACCATAGAGCACTCCTCCGAGCCTCACAAGGTTTCCGCGCGAACGCGGGTAGGCGTGCGCGCTCGCGCTGTTGGCTTCGTGGATCCACGCCGGCCTATGACCGCGGGAGCGCACTAACTCAACGGCGGTTTCGAATAAGCTCATCTGCCGTCCGGTGAATTCGTTCTTGTCGTGATAATCCGCAGACGCCAGATGTGTCATCACGCCGTCAAGCCGGACGTTCTCAAATCGCGCGGCGCCATCTAGGAAGCCGCCCAAATCCGCGTGCGGCACACCGAGTCTGCCCATTCCCGTGTCGACCTTAAGGTGGTAATCGACGACCATGCTCGCCGCGCGTGCTGCCCGGTCGAGTCTATCGAGTAGGTCCAATCGAAAGACGGCAGGCGTCAAGCCGTGTGCGATGATCGATTCTTCCTGACCTTCCCAGAACCCGCCGAGTGAGAGAATGGGTGTGGTGATGCCGGCATTTCTCAGCGTGAATCCTTCCTCGGGCAGAGCAACGCCGAACCACTCCGCGCCGGCCGTCTCAAAAGCACGCGCGCACTCGATGGCGCCGTGGCCGTAAGCATCAGCTTTCACCGCTGGCATGATTGCGACGCCTGCGCCCATCGCGGCCCTGGTGACGCGAAAGTTGTGGATCAGATTGTCGAGGTTTATTTCAGCCCACGTGGGCCGTTGCGCGGGGAGGTTTGACATTTGCGCTCTGCTTTTCAACACACCAAGGAGACGAGCCGACGCAGCGCCGATGGAATTCGGCTCATCGATCCATAGCCTCTGCCCGGCGCAACATGACGCATGCATGGTTGATCATCCTTCACCGCACGGTCGAGAATGTCAGGCAAGTGCTCCCGCAGTTGGCGGACCGTAACTCTCATGCTCATAACGCTTTCCTCTCAGAAGGCCTCTTATACAAACCTAAGTCCCTACTTTTGCGCGGGCGTGCGAAACCTTACCTCGGTCCCGTTGCTGAACAGCCGGGTGATAGTGTAGCCCGCGAAACCTGTGTCGCGCTTTCCATCGTACTCGAACTCGTACGTTCCCCTTTCGCCCGGTGGCAGCAAGTCCGGCGTGACGGGGACTCTGCGGATCTCCGGTGGCGCATCGTCTCCCCGTTTCAGTGATACTTCGACCTCGAGTTTCTCGAGCGGCCCGTCTGAAATATTGTCGACCGCGCCTCTCGCGGTGACCAGGTTCTTATTCACCTCTGGCCTGGACGACGGCATGATTTGCGCTTTGGGTTTTAACGCGTCGCGATCCTCGGTTTGAGTCCCGCGCAAGCGAGCGATGAAATCGCTGACTTGGGAGTGGACCGAAGGAACGAAGAAGTACAGCCCCGCTGCGCCGCAAAGCAACGCCACGACGATGAGCAGCGCAATTTTGCCGGCACGGCCACCCTTCGGACCGAGGTCTTCTCCGTAGTGCGTCAACGCGCCTATTCCAGTCTCGTCATCGGGTCGAACCGGTTCGCCAAGGATCAACGGCTGATGCGACGCCTCGGCGGGCAAGCCCAATATGGACCCGAAGCTCCGCGCTGTCGGTGCGACGCTGGCCGAAATCGATGTCTCAGGCATAGTCACCGGCGCAGTCGCAACCAACTCGCCCGCAAGCTCACGTGTTTCGCGCTCGGGACGCTGTGGCTCGAGCGGCCTTGGGATGTCTTCGGAAACCGATCCAAATCTAACAGTCCCGCGAGCCATCCGTTCTTCGGGGTGCTCCCGGCCGGGTTGTTCAATCCCGGGAGACTGCGCGGAGCGCAACTCGCGCGTGGCGGCGGCCTCCCGCGGCGTAAGCGGCTCGATGGAGGGCGGCTCATAAGGCTCACGGTGCGAAGTGCGCTCGATTCGAGGCGGCTCGAATGGCTCGGTCCGAGCCCGCTGCTCGACTCGCGCTACGCTCAGCGGTTCGGCTGTTGGTTGCGAAGCGACATCCTGTTCGGCGATCTCGAGACCGGCCCAGATCTCCTCGTCAAAAGGAGCGGCTTCGTGTTGTGCGTCGATGCCCGGCTGCTCAAGCGAAGGGCTGGCGAGTATCTCCGTGGGACGAGGTTCTGGCGGAGCTGCGGTCTCTGGCTGAATCGGCTCTTCAAGAAGCGCCGCGGTCTCAACTTGCGGCTCTGGTTCGGCGGCCGTGGCAGAGGCGAATGACGGCAAGTTCAGGTCGCTTGCGAACTCGCGCGTGCCGCCCGTTTGAACAGGCGCCTCTTCAGCAACTGGGCTCTCAACCTCGACGGACGCCGGCGTGTCAGACTCTTCGATCTTTCGGCCAGGCGGCGGGACGTTCACAAAGAGGCTATGCCGTGACAAGTCCCAGTCTTCTTCCGTCTCCTTCTCGATTCTCTTATATCGGCGGTAGAAATAGACGAACAGCGACACACCGGCAGCAAAGGCAAGCACGGCGGCGGCGATCACAACCCAGGATAAGCGTGGCTGCGGCTGGAGAAGGTTCAAAAGTAGAAACGTCATTCTCTCTCTTTCCTAACTGAGTTTTGTTCTTAGTGTTCCTATCGATGTATGGATATCCAATCCGGCTCTGTCGTCCTCACACCTCTACTGATGCCGCGCTCTGTGAAGCAGGTTGTGCAAGCGCCGCGATCGCATCGAGTATGATCGGTTCGTCGTCCTCCGCCACGGTGCGCAGATCGATCATCACTCGATCCCGCTCGGTGTGCGTGATGATCGGAACCCTGTACCGCCGAAGCCGCTCTTCGAGTGACGCCGCTGACATCGCGCCGCCCTCGAGCGCCACCAGCACCGTAGGAAGTTTGACGTCGGGCGCCGAGCCTCCGCCGATGACCGACGCGCCATCTTCGAGGCTCGCCTTCAGTCTTCCATTCGTCAACCGCACGATCGATTCACAAAATCGCGTGGCGCGCTCGCCAATCTCTTCGCGAGTGGCAGCGATGGCGCGGATCACCGGCACTTCCCAGAGAGCGGCGCCTCGCTCATAAAGCCTGAGCGTCGCTTCGATCGCAGCGTAAGTCATCTTGTCGACCCGCAGCGCTCGCATCAACGGGTTCTTGCGGACTCGATCGACGATCTCCCGCGAACCGGCAATGACTCCCGCTTGCGGGCCACCCAGCATCTTGTCACCGCTGAACGAAACCACCGAGATCCCGGCCTTCAGCGACTCGGCAACCACGGGCTCGTCCTTCACGCCATAAGATGAAAGATCAATCAGGCAGCCGGAGCCCAGGTCTTCAAACGAGGGGACGCCGGCACGATGAGCGAGGTCAGCGATCTTCTGCGCGCTCGGACGCTCGGTGAAACCGATGATGCGATAGTTTGACGGATGCACGCGCAATATCAGCTTCGTGCGCTCGTTGATGGCCTGCTCATAGTCCGAGATTCGCGTTCGATTGGTCGTGCCGACTTCGCGAAGGGCAGCTCCGCTCTTCTCCATCACATCGGGGATTCGAAAGCTGCCGCCGATCTCGATCAACTCTCCTCGCGAGACGATTACCTCTCCGCCTTCTGCCAGCGTGTTCAGCACCAGCAGCACCGCCGCCGCGTTGTTATTCGCGACCACCGCAGCTTCGCTTCCCGTGAGTCGCGCCAGCAATTCCTGGCAATGCGTCTCTCGATGGCCGCGCTCGCCACGCGTCAGGTCATACTCGAGGTTCGAGTAGTGAGCGGCGGCTTCCGAGACCGCTTCGATCGCTTGTCGTGCGAGCGGCGCGCGGCCAAGGTTCGTATGAATAATGACCCCGGTAGCATTGATGACCCGGCGAAGCGACGGCTGCGCGTATTCAGCAGCCCGGAGTTCGAGCCTGCGCTCAACCAATTCTGTCAGGGACTGAGGACTGACCACCGAGGAGGGAGTTTCGCTGGCCAGTTGTTCGCGCAGCTCGCCGGTGATCTCGCGGAGCAGATCGCGCACTCGCTCGCGGCTCAAATCGGCGGACAGTTGGGACGCCAACGGCCTCTCCAGCAGCCGCTCGATCGAGGGCAGCGATCTAAGCAGTTGATTCGGCATGTGATTTCCGTTGACACCGGTCAGTGTCTGACGTACATTCTAACACAACCCCCACAGGTAACACTCAAGCCTCCCGGAATAGCCGAATGGAACCAAAAGCAGACAGTCC
>JBGQGO010000437.1:0-5254 GCA_041497455.1 Blastocatellia bacterium
AACATCGTCGGCGAAGTGAACGGCTTTCACTCGACAAGGAAGCACGCGCCGCTCGGCACCGAAGACTTTTCTGAAGGGCGATTGGGTGCGCAGATTCGCGCTCTCGGTGTGCGCTGGTATGCAGCGGGAATCTTCGGCACGTCAAAGCGCGCTCCCAGGACCGGCCTTACGATAGGAATCACCTACGACTGGGACGCATTCACCCCGGTCAAGTAGGTCCAAGAAATCAGATAGGTCATATTCAGTGCGGGTAGATCACTATTCGGCGCGTCGGGTCCTGCCCTTTGCTTTCAGATTGCAGCCCGCTGCGTTCGATGTAGATGTGTTGCATTCGGCGGATGTGTCTCGGCTGTGGCGATAGTTCCACTGGGCGGCGGCGCTCGACTGCTTCAATGACCGCGTCTTCCGCTTCCTGCATGGCCGCGTCCTCATTGACCGCGCGAGTGGCGGCGCCGAACGTCTCGCGCAAGAAGTTCTCCATCTGAGTTAGCGTGTTGCTTCGCAGCGCGTACACTTCGACCTCGTGGCCTCGCGCTTCCCGGAGCTTTTGAGATTGCCGCTTGGAGTGCGACTTCAATGTGAGCAGCAGGTCGGCGTCCGCGAGATCATTGGTTACGGCTACCGGCACTCCGAGCACGGCTATCGCACGTTCTAATCGCTCACGGCTTATGGCGTAAGGATAGATGCGCAGGAGCTTGCCCTTTCCGGCGCGAGGCTCTTGAGTGCGCTTGCCAACTGACGCTTCTCTCCGCTCTGTTCCAAATGCGGCACTCTCAGCCGCCAACGGTTGCGTGATTGCAACCTCGCCGCCCGCACGGCGCTCGCGGACTTCGGTGCTGGGGAGGAAGCCTCGCAGCATCAGGTCCACCGCTTCGGCGACATCGCGATGAATGGCCAGGGTGTCCTTGTCTTGAATCTCGATGAGCACGTCGAACGTCGGCGGGGCCTTTCGTTCGAGCACCGTCTTTTGAGTGCCGCGCCGCCGCGCTTCTTCATCGGACAGTGTCACCGGCTGAATCCCGCCAACCAGATCAGACAGCGTCGGATTGATCATCAGATTCTCGAGCGTGTTTCCGTGCACGGTTGCAATGAGCTGCACGCCTCGCTCTGCGATCGTACGGGCGGCGAGAGCTTCCTGGGCGGTTCCGATCTCGTCGATGACGATTACTTCGGGCATGTGATTCTCGACCGCTTCGATCATGACTCCGTGCTGGTGCTCGGGTTCAGGCACCTGCATGCGCCGCGCGCGCCCGATTCCGGGGTGAGGAACGTCGCCGTCGCCGGCGATTTCGTTCGAAGTGTCAACGACAATCACTCGTTTCTCGAGATCGTCTGCGAGCACTCGCGCGGCCTCGCGCAGAAGAGTCGTCTTGCCAACACCGGGCTTGCCCATCAGCAGAATGCTTTTGCCCGACTCGACGATGTCGCGGATGATGTCCACAGTTCCGTAGATCGCGCGGCCGACGCGACAGGTCAGGCCCACGATCTCGCCGACCCGATTGCGCATCGCGGAGATTCGATGAAGCGTCCGCTCGATTCCCGCGCGGTTGTCGCGGGTGAACTGGCCGACGCGGCTCGCGACGTAGTGAAGGTCCTCGCGGGTTACGAGCGAATCGTCAAGGTAGAGAGCACGCGCCGTATATCGAGCTTCCGGCTGACGGCCGAGATCGAGCACGGCTTCGATGAGCGAGTCCATGTTGCCGGCGCGGGCGAGAGCTTCGCGGATCGGTTCGGGCAGGACAGCAAGCATCAAGTCGAGGTTGTCGGTTGAGACGTGTTCCTTTTCGCTTCTGGTCGTGGCCATGCAGGTTTGCTCTTTCAGAATCCGCGTCCCCGACAAGTCTACAAGAAACGCCAGCGAGCTACTAGCAAGCTCTCTAATCTCCTCGCGGAATACTGATTGCCTATTCAAGGCCCGCCTTCAGTCGGTTACCCCCAACGGTCCCCAACACTAACTCGCCCTTATTCATTGTAGTAGGCGCCAGTCAGCGCCGACTCAGAGATGTTGTCTGAGAACAACTACCGCGAAGTGTAAGTACGCTTCTGCCATATTTTGTAACCATATGTTTCGACCAAAGCTCATCAGCGGCTCAGACACAAAGCGAGGCCAGCGCGGCTTCTCTGTCATCGAGATGGTGGTAGTTCTACTTATCATCGCCATCGTCGCGGCCTTTGTAGTGCCTCAGATCATGTCCTACATGCGAATGTACCGGCTGGGCGTTGGCGGCCGGAATGTGGCTACCGCGTTGCAGCGCGCGAGGTATCTGGCGACTTCCAACAACACGCGGGCTGGGGTATTTGTCGCCGAGTTGCAGCGCGTCGACATAGAGCAGTACGACCCGATGGGGAAGGCGCCGCCGCAAAACATGGGCGCTGTACAATTGCCCGGCGGAGTCACCTTTGCTTCCGATGCTCCCAAGCAGATTGCCTTCGATGGCCGCGGCGTGATCACGCCGATGCCGAAAGAGAGCCCGGCGATTCGAATCAACAGTTCGGATGGCTACTACCTGTTCGTGACCGTATCACCGACGGGTCAGGTAACCGTGTCGGAGGCGAAGCGAGACGATCGCGCGTAGCCGCGTGCGACCCAACGATTGAAGAGCAGAGTCAAAGATGGGATCAACTAATCAAGCAACAGAGACATTAGCTAGCGAGGCGCAGATCAATAGCCGGAGCGCGGCGGGCTTTACGTTAATTGAAGCCGTCATCGCCATGATGGTCACCGTGATCGGGCTCGTCAGCATAGCCGGTATGTTCACCCTGGCGATGAAGACCAACGCCAGCTCGCGAAACTTCACCACCGCGACGACATTCGCGCAAGACAAGCTCGAGCAACTCGGCGCCGCTTCCTTTCAACGGCTGGTCGACCCGTCGAGGATGACACCCAATCCGGGCAGTCACGGGGCCGACGACGCTTACATAGTCGGCAGCATCGAGCACGACGCCTCGGCCAGCGACGGCTCTTACTACTTCGACAAGATCATCATAGCGGGCCGCGATGACGTCGAGCCCGAAGGCACGGTGACGGTCGTCAGCCCGAATGGCGCCGCAGAAACGCGCAGGCCCGATGGAACGATCGCAGCCGGCAATCCCTTCGGCGAAGACCGAGTCACGTACTCGCGCCGCTGGGTGATCATGTCCAGCAGCGAACCGAACCCGGCCGACCGGCGACTCACGATTGCCGTGCGGGTGAAGAGCGAGAATCCACCGGCCGGCAAGGCGCCGGAGCTCGTCGATCTGTACACGGTAATGACGAATCAATAGTGGAGAGGGAACACTTCATGAAGACAAGAGCCAACAGCCAACCAGCAATCAGAGATTCACAGATGCAAGTTTGCGAGAAAGCTTCTTCGCCTCGTCGAGACCAGCGCGGATTTACGATGGCAGAACTGATGATTGCGATGGCGGTTTTCACTCTGATCATCGGCTCGGTGGTTACCCTGCTCGGCAAGAGTCAGACCATCTTTCGCACCGAGCAAGGCGTGTCCGAGATGGACCAGAACGCGCGCCTGCTGATGGATTTCCTCACGCGCGACATTCAGCAATCGAAAGAGAATGCGCTGGGCCTCGGCGCGCGGTTCCGCTCGATCTATTCTTACAACGGCCCGGAAGGAAAGACCGACGAGGTCACGATCATTTCCTCCGACACCGAATCGAAATTGCCGTCGGCGGCGCTTCCGCTTATCGCCGCTTCCACGAAACCGTTCTCTACCGGCGATCGCTACGTCGAGATCCTGCCGAACGGCGCGTCGCGGGTCGACCCGATGGCGGTCATCAACGCCCTAACGCCTAACGAAGAGTTTGTCATCAGTGCCTCGTGGCAAGACGGCTCTGTCCAGTTCGACTTCATCAAGGTCAAATCCGCGAAGCTGACCGCGGAGGGCGCCATTGGCATCAGCTTCGAGCCGGTCGAGCATCGCGGCGTAGAACCCGAAGTCGCCTTCGGCGCTGTCTACGAAGGCGGATCGTTCACGATGCGGCCTTGCACGATCAAGCGCTACTTCGTCGACCGCAAGACCGACCAGGAACATCCGACCTTCGCGCTTTCGGTCAACGACGCGCCGGCCATTTCCATCGCGCGCAACGTGGTTGCGTTTCAGGTTCGCTACCTTGAAGTGAAAGACGGCGAAGCCGAGGGTCAGTGGGTTAAGCAACAAAACATCTCACGGCAATACAAGACAGCCGCGCTTGAAGTCACGATGACCGCGCGCACCGAAATCAAGAGCGATCAGCAGGCCGAGCGGCTGGTCACTTTGGCGAGCGTCATCCGCCCACGGTTCATATCCGGCGGAGCGTTCGGGTCATCTCCGGGCGGCGGAGGCGGCACAAGCTCGCCGGGTCTTCCCGGTGACGGCGGCGGCTCGGGCGGCGGCAACGGAGATGGCGGTGGCGATGGTTCAGGCGGTGGGCCCGGCGGCGGCGGATACCCGGGCGGCTCCGGATCCAATGGCCGAGGGAGCTTCGGCTCCGATGGCGGCGGGGACGGCTCAGGCGGATTCGGCGCCGGCGGCTACAACCACGAGACCAGACGGATCGGTAAGCAGCCGAAGTTGGGCGAACGATTGAACCCAAGATAGTAGGAGTGGCAGTGAAGATGCTGCAAGGGGGCAGAGGACGCGGCGCACAACCGCGTTCTTCCCGGGAGGCTATGCGATGCTGAAGAGAGGGAACTATTACGAAACGCGGCGGACGCGGATGGCTGCGAGCGATATCACACCGGCCCATCAAGCCGATGATGAACGAGGCATGGCCTTGATCGGCGTGATGCTGATCATGTCGTTGCTGCTGATGCTTGCGCTCGCGGTGACTTTCACTTCGCTGTCGGACAAGGCCATCACCTCGAACTTCAAGAACCTGACGAGCGGCTTCTACGCGGCGGAGGCAGGCGTTAACAATTTGCATCGCCTGCTTCGCAACGACAAATTCGTGATGGCGTCGTTGCCGGATCCTCCGCGCGTTTCGGTGGGCCAGCCGACACTAAACCCTGATGCATTCATTACAGCGGCTGAGCAAGCGTTCAACACCACCGAGTCCTTCCCGAATAACGCTGCCTATAAAACCAAGATCAAAATCACGGACATCCAGGTTCCTTACTCGGCAGGCGACAACGATCCGGCTCACGCGGGCAGTCGCGTGAAGTTCATCAATCCGCTCTACCCTCGCCTCGGGCAGGTCGAGCCCTACTCGGTGAGCTATCAACTGGAGTCAGTCGGCGAAGGAATCTCCGGCTTGAACGGCGCGGTCACGCTTGTCG
>JBGQGO010000438.1:0-5199 GCA_041497455.1 Blastocatellia bacterium
AGTAGAACCAGATCTCGGTAGCCGTCCGGTCGACTTCGTGTATCGAGGGCAAGAGCGTGTGAACGATCTCGCGCCACGCGTTATCATCGTGCTTGTTCAAGAAAGCTTCGAATAGCGGTTCGCCGCTGCTGCCCGCTGCTGTTGCTGATTCACTCATTCATTTCTCCTGATTTGAAACGGTGATTCTAGCAGCAACAAAGCCGCCAGCGCACGTCTGGACGTAGCATAGACTTTAGTCTGTGTCTCCGGTGACTCCGTTTGGAAGAGCAATCACCAGACACAGACTAAGTCTATGCTACTTCTTCGGGCGCGCTTCCAACTCAGGTAGCCACTACGCGGACCTCGCGCCGGAGGCGTGCGCTGCCACTCGGCGCCACACGCTTGGTTCACCTTCTTTGCGGATCAGCGTTCTCACTTCGTAATAAGCCGCCGCGTACAACGAGCGCATCTCGGTAGCTGATCCGGGATGAGCAAGTCTTCGTTCGAGTTCATCGAGCGGCAATCGCGTCTTGCTCCTGAAGCGTAGAAGCATTCGGCCCTCGCCTGCGAAGCTGATAGCCAGCCCTTCGACTAGCCAGCGAGGAACGCCGCTTCCACCGTTTGCTTCCATCACCGAGTGCGCGTACTCGTGCCGAAGTGTCGATGTGAGAATCCGGCGCCGCCTGAGCACGTTGAGCGGCTGCAGCTCAATTCGCCGGCCGTGCGTAACACCTGCTGCCCACCACGATTGACCGGTCGCCGCGGTGAAGTCTTGCGTGGTTTCGTGAACGACCACATCCACTGCGGCGTCCGGCAAAGAACGAGGCACCGGGCCTGCGCGAGCGAACATATCCAGACGCGCGGCCTCTAGTAGGCGAAGCGCGGCTTCAATCTCGGAGCGAGGGATTCGGACGGGATAGATGACGTGAAAATGTTCGCTCGAAAGCGTCAAGCGCTCAGTCAACGCAAAGGCGCAAAGCAGCAAAGACGCGGAAGGCAAAGAGTTGGTTTCGGTCTCAAAAGCTGCGGCTTTGCGGCTTTGCGCCTTTGCGTGAGATTGCTCTCCAGAGACTCGGGCCCCGGGGAAATATTTATCCAGTATCTGCAAAAACGTCCCGCCACGCCGAGCCATCACATGCGCCCCGTTCTGACAAAGACCCAACCCATGGCCGAAACCGCTTCCGCGAAAGATGAACATCGCGCCCCTTCGACTAACGCTGAAGCGCGAGCTCTTCAGCACGTTCCATCCAAGCGTACGGCCCACGATCAACTTGAAATCCCATCCGCGAACCTGCCGGCGCCGCTCGCCTTCGATCGATATGATCTCGGCGCGGCCCGTCGCGTCTCGCTTTGTGACAACGACGTCGTCGATCTTCCTTCCCGCGTCGGTAAGCGGGTCGCTCGCGAGCGCTTTCGCAAGTTGCGCGGCAGGAATCTCATCCGTCCAATCGTGATTGGGCATCGTCGCGCAGTAATCATCGCGAACGCCGCGCAAATAGCTTGGCCCGGGCGTGCCCCAAAGTGATTCGAAGTTCGCCGTGTATCCGCCGCAAGCAGCATGGAAATAAGCATCCGCAGGTTGTCCGCTCGCGTCGCACAATATTTCGCCCCCGGTGCCGGTCACCGCGCGCCGTATTCTTTCCGAGACCCGCAAATCACCGCCGACATACTGCTGGCAGTGAGTGTTCGAGCAAAGATCGAAGCCTTCGCTCCCGTGACGCCCGCGATTCTTCAGTGCGTAAGTCCGGCTGACAATCGCCTGCGCTTTGAGCGCTTCAATCTCGTCCTCGACCGCTGCCTCAACCGACAGAACGCCGAGCACGTAATCTTCAACCGGGATCGTCACAACGCGATTCTCGCTCAAGATTTTCACCCGTAGCGTCGAAACATCGACCCCTCGCCTCGTCTCCCCCTCTCCCCGTCGAGCCGTTTCCCCTCCTCCTCTTCGCTTCAAGTACGCTTCAAACACACGATGGGAAACGACAGCGGCGTCCGATCCGTGCGATCGTTTGATGAACACAAGCACCGCCAGCTCGAGCGATTCAGGCGTCGCTTCGG
This sequence comes from Blastocatellia bacterium, assembly GCA_041497455.1. Lineage (GTDB taxonomy): Bacteria > Acidobacteriota > Blastocatellia > UBA7656 > UBA7656 > Onstottus_A. The sequence goes on from JBGQGO010000438.1 coordinate 2,038, forward strand.
CGGCAGAGTTTGCCTCAGCGGCAAAGCTTACGAACCAACCCTGACGTCGAAACCCGTTGCTCGAAGTCGATGTGCCAGTCTTGCCGAAGATAAAGATCGGAAGCGAATTGAGACCGGATTTCTCGGCGGTTCCGTACACAACCGCGCCGCGCATGCCTTCTATCAAAGCCGCCCTGTGCGAAGCTTCGATCTGAAGACTCGCTCGCTCCTCACCGACGAACTTCTCGGCGTCTGACGTCTGTGGTCTAAACACGCGCCCGCCGTTCATCAAGGCGCAATACGCCGTCAGCAACTGAATCGGCGTGACCAGCAAGTTGTCGCCTTCCCCGAGCAGATCGCGGACTCGCCAATCGCTGTCGCGCAGAGCGCCCGCCGACTCGCCGCCTGCGTTCACTCCGGTCTTTGCGCCCAGCCCCGCTCCAGCGAGAGTCGCTTTGAACGCGTCAAAGCTGAGCCTGCCGCTGAGCGTCGCGAAAAAATAATTGCAGGAATACCCAAGCGCTTGCGCGAGATTGAATGGCGCTTTGCTCTTCGGATGAGAACAGACGACGTCGAGACCGTCACCGGTGAATCGCCCGCGGCACAAAGTCCGCGACTCGCGATCTATCAACCCGGCGCGCATCGCGGTGAGAGCGGTGAAAGACTTTATTGTTGAACCTGGCGGGAACGCTTGTTCGAAGGCGAGTCGAGGATTAACAACTGCGCGAAGGCGGCCGGTGTGAGGGTCCATCACGAGCACGGCGCCTTCGCGATCACCAAGCGCTTCGGTCGCGGCCTCCGCCAGAGCGCGGTCAACATCGGCAGGGTTTGCTGCGGGTTTTTTCTTCCCTGCGTCCTCCGCGTCCTCTGCGGTTGGTTCCGGCCGCGCGCAGGAACAAAGAAGCGCCGCCAACAAACACAGCGCGATCCCGACGACGACAAGCCAGCGACGGTTATGCTTCAGCCGGAACATGACCGGCCCCTTCGCTCGGTTGGGCGACGGCGACGCCGCTCGCTTCGCTCCGCTCCCCGAGCGCGCCGACAGTCACCACCCAACCGATCAGCGAGAACAAGACCGCCAGCAGCAATCTCGCGACCAGCAGCCCGGCGTCGAGCCAGGCGCTGCTCACCGGTGTCTTTGTCACGATCAAGAAGTAAGGGACTACAGCAAAGAAGACGAAGCCGATCGCGTAGATCACCACTGATTGAGGCGCGAAGGCTCGAGCAAGAATCCGCGGCGATCGTCGGAATGTTTGCGTGAGTCCGTCGCGCGCGGTCCCGATCCACAGATGAATCGCAGCGAGCGGCAAAACTAAAGAGAACAGCAGATACTCGATCGTAGTGATCGCGACTGACTGCCAATTCACAGGCTGAGGCTTCGGCGTGACAGGCCGCGGAACAGCGGTCGCCCCGCGCACGGCTTCGCGAACCGCCGCTGCTGGAGCAGTCGTTTCGATTTTGCCGAAGAGATAACCTGCCAGCACGGCGATTAGAATAAGAGGCGCGATTATCACAAGCAGCTTCCAGAAGTCGCGCAGTGATCCGCCCAGCAACGCCCACGCCCGCGGGCTTCCTTGATTGTATCTCGCAGCCATCGTCTGAATGATCAGGAACAACAACGGAGCGGCAAGCGCAAACAACACAGACAAAAACAACTGCCCCACGGTTGCCTCGCGCGTGGCGATGAACTGATAGACCGCTGCCAGCATCGCAAGGTAGAGCACGAGCAGTATGAGTAGCGCTCCCCAGCGGCGAAACAGTTCGCGTGCGGCTGAAGTGAATGCGTAAAAGGTTCTTTTGATCATAGCAATGAACCGGGCTGAGGCTTCGCGTCAAGCTGCAGCGAAGTCGGTATGCTTGCGCGTCTCGGGGTCGTGAAAAGCAAGCACTATGTCTTCTTTGGGAACGCCTTCACGCACCAGGTCCGTAGCAATGCCGTCTTCTGTCCAGTCTTCTTCTATCCAGAATTTGCCATCACGAAGGCGGGCAAAGACGGTGATGTACTTGACGCGCTTCCCATTCTCCCATCCTAGCTTGAGCCACATATAATGCCCTCGTTCATCATCCGTGATGAGAATAGTTTCCACACCGGCGTTGAACTGGCTTTTCGATAGCTCTACATACTCATACTCCACTTTGCGGGTACGGTGCCGCCACCACGATGAGATAACGGCCGGCGCACGTTTGGCCGAAGATTGTCCACCGCACTTCACGGATTCCGCGACGATGCGTACAATCCACGATGGATGGCAGTCCTCATATACAAGCCTCTTCGACTTCCTCTGGTTCCACTCCGTGCCTTGCGATGTGCTCAACGTTATCGTCGTCCCACTCCGCTTCCAATTCTTGGAACCGCATGCCCGCAGAATATCACGCTGAATAGGGAGCGGGCTAACTACTGTTCGTTCCTATGAAGGAGTTCGTAGTACGGCCTTTAGGCGGAAGTTGGTACTTAGCCTCTCCAGCGGACAGCTACAAACTTCCGCCTAAAGGCCGTACTACGAACTTTCACTTCTTATCCAGAAAACTCATCCTCCCGCCAGCAGTGTTCGACTGCACCGTAGGCTGATACATCAACTCCGCGCGTGCCGGGGCCACTCGAAACTCGCCCGGCACTTGCACGCGCAACGCGACTTGAAACGTCGCGTCGCCGTCGAAGTAGTCCACGAACAACGCTGTCTTCTGGTCGCGGAACTCCCTCGAGCTGTACCAATCCGACCATCGACGCGCGCCCTCACTGTAAGTCAGATCGAGCCCGCTGATTCGCTCGATCTGTTCACAGCCAGCGGGGATCGGGTCTTCGATCATCATGTACTGGGCTCTCGATCCCTTGACGTGAAGCCGCGATACGATCAAGTCCCCCGATTTCAGTTCGCCCGTCAGCGGCTGGATCTCCCAACGCGCCTGCTCGCCGCTTTCGACAACTCGCAGCCGCAAGTATTCGCGGGTCAGCGTCAGATTCGGCGAAGCCTGCGCTTGAATCTCTTCATCGCGTGTGAAGTAGCTCAGCGACGTCGAGAGATACAACGCGCCTTTGCCGGTCTTGACCACCCGCACTTGATTTGAGCCGCCGAGCTGCGAGCCTTTGCGCTCGATCACGAACGCTTGCGCCGAAGTGACGTCCGCGGCGGTCACCTGCTTCGAGATTATCTGCTCGCCGTTCAGATAGACCTGGACCGAGTA
>JBGQGO010000439.1:0-5170 GCA_041497455.1 Blastocatellia bacterium
GACCGTGGGGGCGGCCACCGATATCGCTCCTCTCGGTCATCTCGCGACCAAGCCGGCGCATGAGCTGACTGCCGACGAAGACAGCGATCCGGTCGAGTGGCGACGGGTTACTCAGATGCCGGAATTCAAAAACATGCTGAACGCCAAGCTGAGGTTCATCGTCCCGGCGACGCTATTCTTCGTCGTCTATTATTTCGCGCTCCCGGTGCTTGTGGGATATGCGCCAGAACTGATGGCGAGAAAAGTATTCGGTGTGGTGAATATCGCCTACCTCTTCGCGCTCTCGCAGTTTTTCATGGCCTGGATTATTGCGGCCCTCTATCTACGAGCTGCGTCGCGGTTCGACAAAATGGAGCGGGACATCATCGAAAAAGCGCGGGAAAAGTAAGGGACATATTTTCTATTTGCGATTTGACATTTTCTATTTGCGATTTTCTATTTGTGATCTTCTATTTTGCGACTCGCGGGTTGCGATTGCGGATTCAACGATGCGCTCTCGGGCGGCAATCGCAAATAGAAAATCGCAAATAAAAAATAGAAAATAGGTTGCGATTGCGGATTCAACGACGCGCTCAGGCCGGCAATCGCAAATAGAAAATAGAAAATCGCAAATCGGTGGCCTCTCCCGGGAGAATCTATGACCATGGCCCTCCTGATATTCCTGAGCTTTGTCAGCATCACGCTGGTGATCACCTACTGGGCGGCGCGCCGATCGAGCGGGGCGAATGCCTTCTTTGCCGCGAACCGTCAGATCACCGCCTGGCAAAACGGTTTCGCTGTCGCCGGGGATTACATGAGCGCGGCTTCATTCCTGGGCATCGCCGGGATCATCGCGTTCCAGGGCTATGACGGGTTCATGTATTCGGTTGGGTGGCTGGTAGCCTATCTGACAGTGCTGCTGATCGTCGCGGAGCCCTTGCGCAACGCCGGCAAGTATACGATGGCCGATGTACTGGCTTATCGCCTCAGCCCAAGACCGGTTCGCGCGATGGCTTCGCTCAGCACTCTCACCGTGAGCATCTTCTACATGATTGCGCAGATGGTCGGGGCCGGCGCGCTTGTCGCTCTGTTGCTCAAAGATTCGGGCATCAACTATCAGACGGCGGTCATCGGTGTCGGAGTGCTGATGATCGTCTACGTGGTCTTCGGCGGGATGCTCGCGACGACCTGGGTTCAGATCATCAAAGCCATCCTATTGATGAGCGGGACGATTCTGCTGAGTATCCTGGTGCTGGCCCATTTTGGCCTCAGCTTCGGGAGCTTTTTCGAAGCCATCGGCAGTGTGACCTATCACGAAAACGGCGTCGCTGTCACAAAAGACTTTCTCCAGCCCGGTCTGCGGTTCAAACCGCCTTACGGAGCGCTGGATTTGATTTCACTGGGCATGGCCTTGATCTTCGGCACCGCCGGCCTGCCTCATATCCTTGTGCGCTTCTACACGGTTCCCGATGCAAAGACTGCTCGCATCAGCGTCGTGTGGGCGATGGCCCTGATCGGGACGTTTTACATCCTGACGACCTTTCTGGGTTTTGGCGCGGCAACCATCGTCGGCCGTGACAAGATTGCGGTCGGCGGCGGCACGAATATGAGCGCTCCGCTGCTAGCTCAAGCGCTCGGCGGCGATTTCTTCTTTGCGTTCATTTCGGCCATAGCTTTCGCCACCATTCTGGCCGTAGTGGCCGGCTTGACGATCAGCGCCTCGACTTCGTTTGCGCACGACTTCTACACGAACGTGATTCATCGCGGGACCGAGCGCCGCGCGGGCGAAGAAGTGCGAGTCGCGCGGGTGACAGCGTTCGTAGTCGGAGCCATTGCAATGGCAGTCGCAATCTTGCTGGGGCCTAACGCCAACGTCGCTTTCCTGGTTGCGCTGGCCTTTGCCGTCGCCGCGTCAGCCAATCTGCCGGTGATCGTGCTGTCTCTATTCTGGAGGCGATTCAACACGCGCGGCGCCGTCACTGGATTAGGGACAGGGCTTGCGGCTTCGATTCTGTTGATCATTATGAGTCCAAGCATCATGGGAATTGATCCGCCCGGAGTCGCTGCTGCGGCGCGTCACCTGATTCAATCGCCGCCAATCTTCCCGCTCGAGAACCCTGGAATCCTCAGCATCCCGTTGGGATTTCTCGGAGCTGTTCTTGGAACCTTGTCGGGGCGGGAACCTGGGGCAGAGGAGAATTACGATGAACTGCTGGTGCGTGCATCAACGGGACTGGGAGCTGAAAAGGCGACGCCGCCCTGAGAACGTAGGACTGATCCGTCGAATATGACCTATTCTCTATAAACGGAGGTAACCGATGCCACTCGACCCAGAAGCACAAGCGCTGCTCGACCAGATGGCCGCGTCCGGAGCGCCGCCGCTTACCGCGCAATCCGTGGCGGACGCGCGACAGGGAGTGCTCGCGTTCGCTCAACTCGGCGGTGATCCGGAATCAGTCAACCACGTCGAAGACCGCAAGCTGCCCGGCCCCGGCGGAGCGATTCCCGTGCGCATCTACACGCCTGCTGGGAGCGGGCCCTTTCCGGTGCTGGTCTACTTTCACGGCGGCGGCTGGGTTCTTTGCGATCTCGAGACCCACGATCCGGTTTGCCGAAGCTTGGCGAACGCCGCTCGGTGCATAGTCGTGTCAGTTGATTATCGCCTCGCGCCGGAGCACAAGTTCCCGGCCGCCGCCGACGATTGTTACGCAGCCACGCAGTGGGTTATGAATAACGCAACTCTCATCAACGGCGATCCTGCCCAAGTTGCAGTCGGAGGCGACAGCGCGGGCGGCAATCTGGCTGCCGTGGTAGCTCTGATGGCGCGCGAGCGAAGCGGTCCGGCGATCATATTTCAACTGCTGGTCTATCCGATTACGGACTATTACATGCCCGGCACGCCTTCGTACCAGCAAAACGCGGACGGTTACTTCCTGACCAGAGATGATATGGTCTGGTTCTGGAATCACTACTTGAATGGCGAGGCTGACGCGGCTAACCCATACGCGTGTCCGCTGCGAGCTGCGAGTCTGACGAGCTTGCCGCCGGCGCTGGTGATCACGGCCGAATTTGATCCGCTTCGAGATGAAGGAGAGATTTACGCCGCTCGATTGCGGGCGTTTGGGGTTGCCGCGGAATTAGTGCGCTACGACGGGATGATTCACGGGTTCTTCAGTATGGCGGGCGTTTTGGAGCAGGGCAGGAACGCGCTGGCGTTTGCGGCCGCTCGACTGCGCTCGGCGTTCTCATAAGGTGGCCCGATGCTGACTGTTGAACTGATTCGCCGCGGGGCTCGTTACTTTTCCGAGCGCACCGCCGTGTTGTTCGAAGACAAATCGTTGACCTTCGCCGAGGTCGACGAGCTTTCTAATCGTTTCGCGCACGTTCTGGCGCGCAACGGCGTCAGCCGCGGTTCGCGGCTGGCGATCCTCGCCAACAACAGCATTCACAGCATGCCCGTCGATTTCGGTTGCATCAAAGCCGGCGCCGCGCGCACGCCGTTGAATGCGCGGCTCTCGATTGACGAGCACGAACACATGCTCCGCGAGACCGGCGCGCGGCTGGTGATTTACGATGCGGAGCTGGCCGAGCGGGCTGAAGCTCTCGCGGCTCGAGTCGCCGGCGTCAAGATGCTCGGCTTGGGTTCAGACCGATGCGGCTCCGACTTGGTTGTCGAAGCAGCGTCCGCTCCGCCAACCGATCCTCAAACGCCGGCCGAACCCGACGACGTGATCCTGACGGTCTTCACTTCGGGCACAACCGGAAGATTGAAAGCCGCCGAGCACACGCAGGCGACGTACGCGGCGGTTTGCAATAACACTTCGATGAATATGCCGGACGTTGGACCCGATGACGTGATGCTTCACGCGGCGTCGCTGTTTCATGCGAGCGGTTGTTTCGTGCTGCCCTACTGGTTGAAGGGCGCGACGACTGCCGTGCTGGCGCGATTTGAACCCGCTGAGTTTCTGAACGCCGTCGTGCGTTGGCGCGTGACTTCGCTGCACCTGGTGCCAACGATGCTCGCGATGCTGCTGGCTCATCCGGATATCGAGAAGGCGGATATGTCGTGGGTTCGAACGATATTGTACGGCGCGTCGCCGATGCCGCTGCCGGTGATAAAGCGAGCGCTCGATCTTTGGGGCCCGCGATTCGTTCAGTACTACGGCCAGACCGAAGCGCCTCTATTCATAACCAGGTTGGACAAGGAAGCCCACGTGGGGCCGGGCGCCGAGAGGCGGCTGCTCTCGTGTGGAAGGCCTTCGGTCGATTGCGAAATCCGTTTGATAGACGACAAACGCAACGACGCCGCGCCGGGTGAGCAAGGCGAGATTGCGCTTCGAGCGCCGTTTGCGATGGCGGGCTACTTCAACGCGCCGGATCTGAACGCCGAGATGTCTGTCGAAGGCGGATGGCTGCGCACTCGCGACGTCGGGCGCTTTGATGAAGACGGTTATCTTTATCTGGTCGATCGCACGTCGGACATGATCATCACCGGCGGCTACAACGTGTACCCTCGCGAAGTAGAAGATGCGTTGATGGCTCATCCAGCTGTGCTTGAATGCGCGGTGGTGGGCGCGCCTCACGAGAAATGGGTCGAAGCGGTGACCGCGTTTGTCGTGCTGCGATCGGGCAAAGCGGCTTCCGAAGATGAGTTGGTCGAGTTCACTCGGGAGCGGCTTGCGAGTTACAAGGTTCCCAAGTCAGTGCGGTTCATCGAGCAGATCCCAAAGAGCGCAGTAGGAAAGGTGCTTCGCCGAGCGCTACGCGACCCACTTTGGGAAGGAGGTTCCTCTTAGCGTCTTTGCGAGTCTTTGCGCCCTTTGCGCGAAACCGACCTGAAACACCTCATGCCTGAGCGATCACGCTCTGCACTGATGCGTCGCGAGCCGCGCGCAGGCGATCGAATTCAACTGCCACTGCTTCGTCGTGCGCAATCGCTTCATCGAGATTGGTTTCCGCGAAATCCATCACTCCCATATCGACAAACGCCTTTTGAATGCGCGCTCCCCACAATCCGATGTCTTTCAACGTCGGCACAATTCGGATGAAAAGCTTGCGTCGAAACTCGGTCATCAGCGGCGACGCCAGCACGTGGCCGGTGCAGGCTTTGACGTCCATGCCCAGGTGCTCCCAGACTTCTTCCGAGAGAAACCGGTCGCGCATCAGGTAGCAGGCTTCCACCGCGAACTCC
>JBGQGO010000440.1:0-5169 GCA_041497455.1 Blastocatellia bacterium
ACGCATGGCTCGCGCGTTGGAAAGTCTTGCACAGAAAGGCGGCCTGTCGACTATCGCGGACGCATCCGAGTGGCAGCGAGACCAACGTGAAGAGCGGCCGCTTCCGGGACGCACCGAGTGATGCTACTCGACAGCAACATCATCATCTACGCAGCTCAACCAGAGCACGCGGACCTGCGAACATTCATCGCCGAACAAGCTCCAGAGGTTTCGGCCGTCAGCGTCGTCGAGGTGCTGGGTCGTTGGGTGCCTGATTTGCGCCTTAATAATCCATTCACTCCCACGCCGGAAGCCGACGCTCCAAATCAGGCTGAGTGATTCCAAAGCGCGTTACCGAACTGCAAACAACAAGGAAAGGCATGGACTATTTCAACAAGAAGACCGCGATCGTGACCGGCGGGGCTTCGGGCATCGGGCAGATGCTCTGCGAGGAACTAGCCGCGCGAGGCGCAATAGTTGTCGTAGCCGACCTCAATCTGGACGGCGCGCAAAGAGTGGCTTCGACGATCATCGAGAGCGGCGGCCGCGCAAGCGCAGCGAGCCTCGACGTTTCAAACGCGGATGCTGTTCGCGATCTCGTGGACAGAGTTCCCGGAGAGCACGGCCGCCTGGATTTCATGTTCAACAATGCGGGCATCGGAGTTGGCGGCGAGGTGCGCGACCTTAGTCCAGAACACTGGAGGCGCATCGTTGAAATAAACCTCTTCGGCGTCATTTCCGGGACGAGCGCAGCTTACTCGGTGATGGTGAAGCAAGGGTTCGGGCACATCGTCAACACAGCGTCCGTCGCCGGATTGATTGGTTCTCCGACGATGACTCCTTATGCAACAACCAAGTATGCGGTATTCGGGTTATCGACTTCATTGCGCTCTGAGGCCGAGCAGCTCGGAGTGAGGGTCAGCGTCGTTTGTCCTGGCTTTATTCAGACCGGCATCTACGACGCGGCCACATACGTGAAGGGCAACAAGGAAGCGTTCCTGAGTCAGATTCCGTTCAAGCTGATGGATGCACGAGCGGCAGCCAGGAAGATACTTCGAGGCGTCGAGCGCAACCGCGCCATCATTGTGTTTCCCTTCTATGCTCGTTTCCTTTGGTGGCTCGCTCGGATCAATCCCGGTCTTCTTTCTCCGCTCTCGAGGAAGACGGTTAACGACTTTCGCCGCGCGCGCAGTGATGCTGCCGGCCCGGACAGCTAAACAGCCACGCGAAAATGACGAAATGACAAATAGAAAATCGCAAATAGAAAATCATAAATTTTCTATTTGTGATTTGCGATTTGTGATTTGTTATTTGGAGAGAAGATGCGCACACTAACGCTGGGGAGTTGGCTTCGGTCTTTCAGATTGAGGTAAACCATGACACGACTACATCAGATTGCAATTCGCTTTTTGGGATTCGCGGGAACGGTGCTCTTGCTTAGCTCAGACGCTGGGGCACAGACTCCAGCCAAGAACCCGGTGCCAAAGCGTCCCGTCCACACCTTCTCGATCGTCGCCCGAGACCCTGCGACGGGTGAGCTTGGCGTAGCCGTTCAGTCTCACTGGTTCTCGGTCGGCTCGATCGTAACGTGGGCCGAAGCCGGCATCGGCGCCGTCGCGACGCAATCATTCGTCGATCCCAGCTACGGCAAGCTCGGTCTCGATCTGATGCGCGCTGGCAGGAGCGCCCCCGATGCGCTCAAGGCGCTCCTCGCGGGGGACGATGGCAGAGAAGTCCGGCAGGTCGCAATGATCGATGCCGAGGGCAGGGTTGCGGCTCATACAGGCTCGAAGGATATTCCCGCCGCCGGGCACATCGTCGGCAAAGACTATTCGGTGCAGGCGAACTTGATGCTGAACGACAAAGTCTGGCCGGCGATGTCGCGCGCGTTTGAAGCTACAAAAGGCGATCTGGCTGAGAGAATGTTGGCCGCGCTAGACGCTGCACAGGAAGCCGGTGGAGACATCAGAGGCAAGCAGTCCGCCGCGCTGATCGTCGTAACCGGCAAGCCGACGGGCAAGCCCTGGGCTGATCGAGTGTTCGATTTGAGAGTCGATGACAGCGCTGATCCGTTGAAAGAGTTGCGGCGATTGGTCACGTTGCAGCGCGCGTACAACCACATGAATGCAGGCGATCTTGCAGTCGAGCAGAAGGACAACGATCGCGCGTTAGCCGAGTACGGCGCGGCGGCTAAGCTGGTGCCCGACAACGCGGAGATGGTCTACTGGCACGCGGTCGCGTTGGTGAACATGGGCCGCGTAGACGAATCGCTGCCGCTGTTTCGCCGGGTGTTCGCGATGGACAAGAACTGGGTGACGTTAACTCCGAGGCTGGCGAAGGTCGGCCTGATCCCCGACGACCCGAAGCTGATACAGCGAATCGTCAATCTTGGAAGCGGCAAGTAGCACATACAAAGGGGGCAAGATGTCGAAGATCTGGGACGAACGCAAGAAGTCGATCGAGGAGGAATACTTTCGCCGCAAAGAACAGGAGCTGGTCGAGAAGCTACGCGCGAAGCGGGCCGAAGAGGAGCAACGAGAAGGAGCAGAAGCCTCGACAGTCCATTGCCCGAAATGTGGCGGCACGCTTGTGGAGACCACTTTTGAAGAGGTGCAGGTCGACCGCTGCGATAAATGCCACGGCGTATGGCTCGACGCGGGAGAACTGGAACGCCTGACCGGGCAAGAAGAAAACGGCTGGCTCAGCCGCATGTGGCAAAGCCTCGCGCGTTGATGAATCCATAAGTTGAAACCCCTTCGATTCCGGTGCTAGACTCCGCCTATGAGCACCTCGAGGGGCGCCGGCCGCGCTGAGCCCCGCAGCATCGCATGGACTATTTCGCGCAGACTCGGAATGGTGATCGTGCTAGTGCTAGCCTTCTCTTTGAGCGCGATAGTCACCATCTACACTTTGTTCCGGAGCGGCAACACTGAGGTTCCCAACGTCGTCGGCAGGCCGGAAGCCGAAGCTCAGAAGCTCGCAGAACAAGCTGGGCTGAGAGTGAAGATTCAACGCCGCAACGATTCAAGCGTTGCCCCCAACTCGGTGATCGAGACTCGCCCCGGTCCGAAATCGTCAGTAAAGAAAGACTCCGTGCTGACGATAGTCGTGAGCAGCGGGCCGGTTCAGACTAAGAGTCAGGTTGTAGCGCCAAGTCGCTCGTCGCCGGGGCGACGCCATCAGGTGCGAACTTTCATTGTTGACGCCGCCAAGGGCCTCATCGGCTCTCTCCAAAAAGTGACTGAATGATCGAGATAGCCCCGTCAATCCTCTCGGCCGACTTCGCGCGGCTCGGCGACGATATCAAGGCAGCCGAACGCGGCGGCGCTGGTCTGATTCACGTAGACGTGATGGACGGCCACTTTGTGCCAAACATAACCATCGGGCCTTTGGTCGTCAAAGCCGCGCGGCGGGCGACCGACCTCCCGCTCGATTGCCACTTGATGATCACCGATCCCGATCTTTACATCGATGACTTCGCTCGCGCCGGAGCTTCGATGATATCGGTCCACGTAGAGGCGGTCGTGCATCTTCATCGCACGCTGACAGCGATACGCGACCTGGGCTGCCGCCCGGGCGTGGTGCTGAATCCAGCTACGCCGCTTGGGTCCATCGAGGAGGCGCTGCCGTTCGTCGACTACGTGCTGATTATGTCGGTCAATCCGGGATTTGGGGGGCAGTCGTTCATAGGCGCTTCGCTTGACAAGATAAGTCGGCTGCGGAGTATGATTGACTCTCGCGGCTTGAACGTTCACATAGAAGTAGATGGCGGAATAGGCTTGAACAATGTTGCGACGGTTGTCCGCCACGGCGCTGAATGGATAGTCGCGGGTTCCGCCGTCTTCGGTAAAGGCGATCCTGAAGAAGCGACCCGCGAGCTCCGCCGAAAGGCGTTAGAGCCGCTAACAGTTTGAACCCGTGCTCACTGCTGTAGAATAAGAGACCAGCCCAAAACGTTAAAACAAAGGAGAAGGCCGTTTGCTGCGAGGCGCGGCCACCCAAGTAGCATGAAAGTAGCAAAGATTCTTGTTATAGCCTTAGCTCTTGCGCTCCCATTTGCCGCGTGCGGCGGCAAGCCGAAGACCAAGCTGACGCTCGAAGAGGCTAAGGGACCTGGCCGTGATCGAGAACTCTTCCGGCAGGGAGTGGACGCCATTCGCAAAGGCAGCTTCGATGAGGGCAGGATCCTGTTGAACACCGACATCAACACGTATTCCGACAGCCCTTTGGTCAAAATGGCCAAGCTCGCTATCGCCGATTCGTACTACCTGCAGGGAGGCTCGAAAGGGTTGGCCCAGGCTGAGGTCGAATACCGCGACTGGATTCAATTTTTCCCCGACGATCCCCTCGCGGACGAGACAATGCTCAAGATAGCTGAGGTTCATCTGAGACAGGTGATGGCTGCCGATCGGGACACGACGCACGCCAGACTCGCCGAGCGCCAATTGAAGGAGTTGCTCCGCCGCTACCCGAATACTGACGCCAAGGAACAGGTCGAGCAGTTGATGAACCAGGTGCAGGAAATACTGGCGATGCACGAGCTCAAGGTCGCGCGCTTCTACTTCGATATTCGCGAGTCGGCTCAGGCTGCGCAAATGCGCACCGAAGAGATTCTGAACAAGTATCCGAACTTCTCCAGGTTTGACGAAGCACTCTACCTTCACGCGAGGGCGATGGAGATCCAGGAAGACACCGAGACCGCCAGCCGGGATCTGGCTCGCATCGTAGCCAGCTATCCGCATTCCGAATACGCCGAGCGAGCGAAGGCGACTCTGAAGAAGTGGGGCAAGCCAGTGCCTGATCCCGATCCGGCAAAGGTCGACGAGGCCCCGGCGGACGGCAAAGGGCTTCCGTCGCGTGTCGTGGGATTCATGTTCGGGCCGCACATCGACACGTCTTCGAAGGGCGTGATCATCGACCGCGACCTCAAGACCGACGAGATCGTCGCGCGCGCTCAGGAGGCCGGCGGCGTCAAGACTACCGGCCCGGTAACGCCGGGCGCAACGACGACCAGCAACTCGCCTGACGCTCGTCCGCGGCGAGCGGCAACGCAAGCGGGACAGGATGTCGAGGTCAAACCCGGCGCGCCCGCCGATCAGAAAGCTCAGAGCCCTTCGAGCAAAGACAAAAAAAGCAAAGATAAAGATAAGGACAAGAAGAAACCCGACAGCAGCTCGAAGGTATTGCGCA
>JBGQGO010000441.1:0-5162 GCA_041497455.1 Blastocatellia bacterium
CGTTCTGCACCTGGGCGGCTACGACTTTCATTGCGTGGTTCGCGAAGGCTTGCCTGCCGAAGACTATGAAGCGTTGAAGGACAAGTTGTGCGGCGGGCTTAACGAAGATTCGACTCGCAGCCTGCTACACGCGATAGACGCCGGCGTGGACGGCGACATTTTTGCGCTGAAGGATTTGTTCAACGACGAACGCAGAAAGATCGGGCGGCTGTTGCTGAAGGACGCGCTTGAAAGATCGCGCGATCACTACCGGCGCATCTACGAAGAGAGCCGCGACGTGATGAGACTGCTTGCGAGCATGAAGATCCCAGCGCCTGAGAGCTTAAAAAGGGCGACCGAGTACGTGCTGAGCCAGAGGCTCGAGCAAGCGTGCGTGGAGCTGAAGCAGGAAGCGCTGTCGGAGGCTCAACTGAGCGAGACGGCGGCTTCAGTCTTTCGCGAAGCGGATTCGCTCGGCTGCAAGGTCGATCTCTCCGGCTTGAAAGAAGCGCTCGAACAGCTCGTCTACTCAAGGCTCGAGGCGTATCGCGCGCACAGCGATGCGGCGAGCGCTGAATCGGCGATTCACTTCTTGCGGCTCGCCGAACAACTGGGTGTTGGCCTCGACCTGTGGCGACTGCAGAATCTTTATTGGGAGCTACTGAACGAGGCCGGAGCGAATAGCGAGCCTACCCGGTCGCTGATGGATGAGCTAGGCGACAAGCTGAAGTTCAGCGAGCGAGTAGTGCAGATGCGGTTGACAGCAGGTAGCTAGAGACAAACGCCGGGTTCGCACAATCAAATCCTCAATAGCCCATCCCCATTCTAGAACGGCGGCCCTTCGCGGGCACCGTGCCAAATATGCAGAATCTCGACACTGAGAGATTCCTCGCCGACGTCGTAGAGGATGTGATAAGAACGAAAGACAATTTCCCGAAGCGTTCCGGTTGAGCCTCGCGGATACCTGGGACCTATGAACGGAAAGGATGCGAGAATGCCAACGTGATCGATAATGCCGCGGGCCATGTGACGGGCTGCCGAAGGGTCGTGCTCGGCGATGTAGGACCAAATGCCTTCGAGGTCAGCAATCGCCTCGTCTGACCAGATTATCTTGAAGTCCATGCGGTGGCCCAAGACTCAACGAGCGTGGTGACCTCCTCGTGGGTCTTCGTTCGTCCGGCGGCGATGTCGGCCCGTCCCCGTCTTACGGCTGCCATGATGCGCAACTCCTCAGTGATTTCGTCAAGCGAGGCGTCCTCCGGGAGCCTGCTAAGAGCGTCGATTACGGCCTGCTTATCGGTCATGGCAAGATGCTACCCCTTTATTCTGCCGAAGAGCAACTGGGCTCTCACGGCTCCCACGGCGATGATGAATCAACACTAAGGGGACTTCAGTCAGGTTTAGAGGCTGTCCTTATCGGGTCTCTCCAGGCCGCATCCCTCCCATAGTCTATCAAAGAACGGACGCAGGATTTGAGAGGCCGCCAATCGGTGGCTCTCGATGACGCCCTCGTAGACAATATGCGGCTCTACGACTCTTCCAGCGAAGTGTCCGAGGCCATCCTCAAAGCCCGTTACTCGGGTCATCTGATAACCTTCTACCCTCGTTGCGCCCGCAATGACCCGAAGAGGAAGAGGTAGCTGAAGAGCCCTCTCCGCAAATTCAAGATAGTTGGTTAGTGTACGCTTGAACGTATCTTCGAGCGCGGCGCATGGGAAATACCCAAAGTCAACGTTCATCGATTTCATACGGCTCTGTTTATCGGCGCACCAACTATCTATGCCCCATAATTCACGATTCTTGAACAACTGTGTAACATGCAACAGCAGCACTCGATTCCCGTCAGGAATGCATGTGAACGCCCCATAGGAATTGCGGCCACTCGTAAAAGACCCGCCGTGGCGCGTCATCGGTTGAAGGCCCCCAGAGTGTATGAGACCCAGGGCAGCCTTGGAGGATGAGATCGGCTCCGTCGGCTGAGTAGGTATCAGCCTGAGGAAGAGATGCTCATTGTCGGGAATATGCAGTTTCCTTCCAGACGCCTCGTCTACACCGAGCGAGTCCTCAGACTTCAAGAAAGTCGAGGGGCTGGTGGTTGACGGAGTCTCTTTGAATACATACTCATCGCGGGCTTCTTTTGCGAACGATTCCAACACCAATCGGAGTGCACTGGCCAGCTCCATCGCAAGCGAGTCTCTGATCGATGCTCTATCAGCGCCTTCCATATCGTCCGTGACTGAGTACGTGATTGGACGACGCAGATGCCTCATGTCAAAAGGAAGAGTTTCAGCGTTCGGTTCTCCGTAGGCCGCATTCATAATTGGAACAATAGGGAGTGCCCCAGTACTTTCAGTGCCCATCCATATTCGATCAATACGTTCGGGTTGGGAATCAGCCGACCGTTTGATGACTTGCCGACAAAAGTAAGGTCGGGCACGAACACTGCGGCCTTGGATATCTTTTCGAAGATCACATCAGCAATCGGAGGGATGCCGAGGATTCCCTTTGTATCCTTGTCTAGAACCAGCTCCTCTCGCTCGGCTTCCACAACTTCGAGAGTCTCGGCAACCGTCCCGATCGCTTTCTCCAAGGCTCGCTCTATGAAACTGCGATTAGTTCTGTTCGGAAGATCGCTTTGCCATGAATAGAAGATTGTGAGAGCCATACGAACCGGTTCTCCTTTTCGTTTGCGTCTACCTTTCGAGAAATCTTAGCATGATAGCCGTGGTCTTGCCGCTTACGCATATTTCGATGAGACCAAAACAACTACAGGTTGATTTACGAGGATCGATTATGGCTTACAGACTGTCACGCTCAAACACTTCCTCACCCACGAGCAATACGACCGCGACAAGTGGAAGAAGGACTGCTAGCACGCCGCGTAAGCCGCGCTTCAGCCGGCGCAAGTATGCAGAGCTCTTGAGTGCCACGCTGCCACGGGTGATTGCAACCTCAGAGGAGCTTGAGCGGCTGACGCGCCAGATCGAGCCGCTGCTTGATAAACGTGAGCGCCGCACACCTGAGGAGGAGGCTCTCTGCTGCCTCTCGCTGAAGCTGATCGATGACTATCAGCAAGCGCACCGGTCAAGCCCCGAGATGAAGCCGCATGAACTGCTACAGGCGCTGCTTGAGGAATCCGGAAAACGACAGGCGGACCTGCTGCCATTGTTCGGCTCGCGCAGCCGGGTTTCGGACGCGGTCAACGGCAAGCGCGCAATCAGCAAGTCTCAGGCGAAGCGGCTGGGCGAGTTCTTCAGCGTCTCTCCCGCGGCGTTTATCTGAAGAGAGTCCGGGTTCAGAGTTCAGGATCAGAGTTCAAAGTTTCCAAATCTTGCTCAGGTAACAAAACAGATTCATATAAGACGGCCTGTGCGGGCTCGCGTGCATGCGGGAAGTTCGACACAGTACCCGAGTATGGCTTGCCAGGCTCTGTCCGAGGCGGCAAGGTCCGCGCGAGCCTCGCCAGAATATGCGCGCGCTGGTTCTTGCGCCTCGGCACGTATGCGAAGTGAATCCGATCGAATTCCGCTGCGAGTTCGAGAATTCTCGCATCGAGATCTCCACGCGGTCGGGCTTTCCCGTCATAGCTCCGGCGAAGTCTCCTGCGCATTGCGTTGTAGTCCGAACGGATCTTCAAGTCCCTAAATCCTCTCTCCGATGCAATCTGCAGAGCGCGCAACACAGCGTACTTCTCACCTTCTCTGAGGGGGATCCCTTCGACGGCCTCCGCTAGCTCGACCACGACCGGCCCTCGTCGCCCGCGCTTTGTGGATTCCTGAATGACAATTCCGATCCCCGCGATCTGGCGCTCGTGGTCACCCGAGAAGTCTACGGTGATTGTGTGTCGTAAGTAGGTCATTCGCATAGGCGACGCCATCTTGGTCACTCGCTCATTGGTACAGGTTTGATCCGGCACATGGCACCCCGCTGGGGTGCGGCTCTCGCACGGTTCACGTTTCTATAAACATGGCGCCCCTACGGGGTGCCATCGACAAACTTTGGTTTGTCGGGTCTTTCGGATTCCGGCGAACGACAAACTGAAGTTTGTCGGACACCGACTAACGCTGAGGCTTCAACACAACCACCGCCAGCGGAGGCAACGTCACGTCAATCGAGCAAGGCCAGCCAGCCCATTCTTTTGCCCGCGCCGTGACGCCTCCCGAGTTGCCCATGTTGCTCCCGCCGTACATCAACGCGTCGCTGTTCAGCACTTCCTTGTAAAACAGTGCCTCAGGCACTCCTAGTCGAACACCCAATCGCGGCACCGGGGTGAAGTTCAATGCGAAGATCAAATAATCATCGGCGTTCTTCGCCTTTCGCATGAACGCGATCGTGCTGCCGTTCGCGTCCTGAAAGTCGATCCACTGAAAACCGGTGTGCTCGAAATCGACTTCGTAAAGCGAAGGCTCGCTCGCATAGAGATGGTTCAGGTCCTTCACATAATCCAGGAGCTGCCGGTGTGAATCATAACCGAGCAGATGCCAGTCGAGACTGCGTTGATGATTCCACTCGATCCACTGGCCGAACTCGCCGCCCATAAACAGAAGCTTCTTGCCCGGGTGCCCGTACATGTATCCGTACAGCGCCCGCAGGTTCGCAAACTTCTTCCACACGTCGCCGGGCATCTTGTCCAGGAGCGCACCCTTGCCGTGAACTACTTCGTCGTGTGAAAGCGGCAGCACGAAGTTCTCGCTGAATGCATAGATCAAACTGAAAGTGAGCTTTCCGTGATAATACTTCCGAGCGATCGGGTCTTCCTCGAAGTATTTCAGCGTGTCGTTCATCCATCCCATGTTCCACTTGAAATCGAACCCAAGCCCTCCGTCGTAGGTCGGCCGCGAGACCAGCGGCCACGAGGTCGACTCTTCCGCAAACGTCATCGCGCCGGGATGATGCTCGTGAACAAGCTCGTTGAACTTGTTGATGAAGTCGACGGCCTCGAGGTTCTCGCGCCCGCCGAACGCGTTCGGAATCCACTCTCCCTCTTTGCGCGAGTAGTCGAGGTAGAGCATCGACGCGACCGCGTCCACGCGCAGCCCGTCGACGTGATACTCCTCGAGCCAGAACAGCGCGTTCGACAGCAGGAAATTCCGGACCTCGTTCCGCCCGTAGTTGAAGACGAGCGTGCCCCAGTCCTGATGCTCGCCCTGGCGCGGATCCTCGTGCTCGAAGAGCGGGGTGCC
>JBGQGO010000442.1:0-5159 GCA_041497455.1 Blastocatellia bacterium
AGAATCGCGATGCTCACCGCCGTGCCCCGTCCAACCGAGCCGGGCTTGCGCGCGCCCGGCGGCAGCGGGTTCGAAGCCATCTGATGCGCCGCTTCGGTCATCCCGTAGGCTTCCAGCATCGGCGCGCCAAACCTCTCCTCGACGTCGGCCATCATTTGTGGCGGCAACGCCGCGCTGCACGAACGGATGAAACGCAAATGCTCAGCGCCCGCCGGTCTGGCGCCCGCTTTGGTTCTCGCGAGCAGCACTTGATGAATCGTCGGTACCGCCGAGTACCAACTGACCTGACGGTCTCGCACCGTGGACCAGAAGGACAGCGGGTTGAAGCGCGGCGGCACGACTACGGTTCCACCGCTGAACAAAGTCCCGAACGTTGAGGCGACCAGGCCGTGCACGTGAAACAGCGGCATCACGCACAACGAGACATCCTCAGGCGTAAGCTGGTAGGTCTCGGCCACATTGCGCGCCGAGGTCATCAAATTGGCGTGCGAGAGCGGGACGCGCTTCGGCCGGCTGGTCGTCCCGCTCGTATGCAGGATCAACGCGATATCATCAGGGTTAGGATAATCACGAGCACGGGGAGCGCCGGCATTCTGAGCGGCTGACAATTGGACCCGGCCATCGCTGTCGAGGGCAGCTTCGATCAGCAGCACCTGATCACCCGCTGCTGCCCTCGCTTGATCGCTGTCCTTAGGCGGGACGATCAACGCGCGGGCTCCGGTATCCGCTAGATAGAACTTGAACTCATCGAGCGTGTAGGCCGGATTGAGCGGCGCGGCGGTGCCCACCGTCGAAGCCGCCAGGAACGAGACGATCGTCTCGAGCCCGTTCGGTAAAGCCATCGCGATCCGGTCTCCGCGCCCCAGACCGAACTGATTGAGCCTGGCGGTGACCGCGTCCACCTGCTGTCGCAACTGATCGTAAGTGACCACCGGACCGCCTCCCGAGACGGCGATGGCGGTGTGTGATGGGCTGCCATTATCCAGCAGATCGAGAATCATATTGTTTGTTCCAGAGAGCGTGAATCTGATGAACGGTTGCGCAGCTTATCACCGCGATTTTGCTTTGTCTAGAATTGGCCGATACGCCAACCACTCCTTGTAGTCCGACGATTCGTGTAGTGATAGAATACGGTCTTCCTAACATATCGAGTACAGTGGAGAAAACAGGAGGTTCACATGAGAATGAGAAAGCTCGGATTTGCCGCTGCGCTCGTCATCATCGGGGCGGCGGTGCTCTACGCACAGACGCGCCAACCCGCTACGACGTCGGGCTACCTTACGCCGCCCAAGGTCATCGTCGACATTCTGGACGCGCCGCCCACACCGACCGTGATTGTTTCGCCTGACCATCGCACGGTTGCGCTGCTCAATCGGCGTAGCATGCCTACGGTCGCTGAGCTGGCCCAGCCGATTCACCGGATCGCTGGCGCACGCATCAACCCGAAAACTAACGGGCGCCAGCAACGTGGCGGCAACGTCATCGGTATCACTTTGAAGTCAATCGCGCATGGCGCTGAAAAGAAAGTTTCGCTGCCGCCAAGTCCCAACATCGGCGGCGTAAGCTTCTCGCCCGACGGCAAGCGGCTCTCTTTCACAAACACGAAGGAGAACGGCATCGAGCTGTGGGTCGCCGACACCGCGACTGGACAGGCAAAGCTCGTGAGCGGAACAGACCGGCTGAACGCGACCGGCAGCGATCCGGTTGATTGGCTCAAGGACGGCGTGACGATGCTGGTTCAACTTGTGCCGGCAGGCCGCGGGCCCGCTCCGGTCGAGCCGTCAGTGCCGACCGGTCCCAACATTCAGGAGAATCACGGCAAGGCGGCGCCTACTCCGACTTTCGAGGACATGATCAAAACCAATCACGATGAGGACCTCTTCGAATACTATTTCACTAGCCAGCTCGCGACCATCGACAGCGCAACCGGACGCAAGACGCTGATCGGGCGGCCGGGCATCCTCGAAAACGTGACGCCGTCACCGAATGGCGAATACATCCTTGTGTCGCGAATCAAGCGGCCCTTCTCGCACCTCCTGCCGATGAACGGCTTCCCCAAAGACGTCGAGATATGGACTCGCCGCGGCGAAGTCGCCAAGAAGATCGCCGATCTGCCGTCGAGTGAAAACACTCCAATCAACGGAGTAGAGACGGGTCCGCGCAGCGTTCGCTGGCGTCCCGATCAACCGGCGGCTATCACGTGGGCTGAGGCGCTCGACGGGGGGGATCTGAAGAACAAGGTGCCGTTCCGCGACAAGGTCGTCGCCCTTACGGCGCCGTTTGCGGGTGCTCCCGCTGAGGTTGCGAAGACCGAGTGGCGATTCGGCGGCATTTCTTACACCGAAAAGGGCATCGCGTTGCTTGGCGAATCCGACCGCGCGACCCGACGCACGCGGACGTGGATTCTCGAAGCGGGCGCCGAACCACGCAAGCTCTGGGACCGCAGACAACAAGACGCTTACACCAATCCGGGCAACCCCGTAGTCAAGAGAGACGGCGGCGGTGGTGGAGGACGGGGTGGTTTCGGTGGCGGCTTCGGCGGGGGCGGCGGCTTAATCTTGCAGCGTGGGGACTCGATATATCTGACGGGAACGGGCGCGTCGCAGGATGGCGATAGGCCGTTCATCGATCGGCTCGACCTGAAGACGCTCAAGACAGAGCGGTTGTTCCGCTGCGCCGAGAAGACCTACGAAGCGATCATCGCGCCGCTCGACGACGACGCGAAAACGCTGCTCACGGAGTATGAGACCGCGGCCGATCCGCCCAACTATTACGTGCGCGATCTCGCAGCCGGAACGAAGCGCACCATTACGCAGTTCAAGGATCCGGCGCCGCAACTCGCTGGTGTCGAGAAGCAATTCATCACTTACGCCCGAAAGGACGGCGTCAAGCTGTCCGGCACTCTGTACTTGCCGCCGGGCTACAAGAAAGGCGAGCGGTTGCCGCTGGTCATGTGGGCTTACCCTCGTGAGTTCACCGACACCGACACCGCCAGCCAGATCTCGGGGTCGCCGTATCGCTTCACCCGAGTTGGTGGCATATCCCACTTGTTTTTGCTGACTCAGGGCTACGCGATCCTTGACAATCCGACGATGCCGATCGTGGGACCGGGCGAGACGGCGAATGACACCTACGTCGAGCAACTCGTCGCGAGCGCCGAAGCCGCGGTCAACAAGGTCGTGGAGATGGGCGTCGCCGACCGTGACCGAATAGGCATCGGGGGCCACAGCTATGGCGCTTTCATGACGGCGAATCTCCTTGCGCACTCGGATCTGTTTCGAGCCGGCATCGCGAGGAGCGGCGCGTACAATCGAACGCTGACGCCCTTCGGGTTCCAGGCCGAGCGGCGCACTTTCTGGGAGGTCCCTGAGATCTACGGCAAGATGTCGCCGTTCTATTACGCGAATAAGATCAACGAGCCGATCCTGCTGATGCACGGCGAAGCGGACGACAACTCGGGCACGTTCCCGATACAGTCCGAGCGGTTCTACATGGCGTTGAAAGGGCACGGCGCTACGGTGAGGTATGTGACGCTTCCGTTCGAGCCTCACGGTTACATCGGACGCGAATCGACGCTTCACACGCTTGCCGAGATGATCAACTGGATGGACAAGTATGTGAAGAACGCCGGGCCGAGAGATAACGCGGCCGCGGTATCGAAGTGAGGATCCTCCTGAGAGTGATTTCACTTTGAAGCCCTGGGGCGGTCCTTTACCCGTATCACGAACTTGAGCCCTGACCAGATTTCGTTTACGGCGCAGACCTTGACATCGACAAGCCCGGCGTCGAGACCTATCTCGCGGACGACGCCGTCCGACAAATCGGTCGCGACGCCGGACGCCCTCTTAGGCCAGGCAATCCAAAGCATCCCAGTGGGCGTGAGCTTTGCCGCAAGCCTCGAAAAGTTCCGCGTCAGCTCCGGCCGCGTCTTCGCGAAGAACAGAACAAAGTCGAGCTGCCCCTGAACGCTCGTAATGAATGACACTCCATTGGGCAGTTCTTCCAGCTCGCCTCGAAAGCCATCCGGCGCCCCAACCAGCGCGACGCGAAAGCCTTCCTTGATCCCAAGCTTCTTCACCAGCGGTGTTCCGGAGTATCCGGCTGACATGGTTGCTCCTACAGCGTTGTATTTTCGAGCTCGATTCCGAAATGCTCGCGGAGCGCCGCCGTCCACTCTTCGTGACTTGCAATTTCGCGTTCCTTTTTCTCGCCGCGATCAGTGATGATAAGCCGCATGCCGGTGACCGTGATTCGGCCGTCGGGCGTAGCACGGGTACAAACGCGCTTTTGAGTGAATGGCGACTCGGGCGAGGTCTGATGATAACGGCACATCTCGCCGAAGTCATCCAGCTTGTACGGATCAAGCGTGAAGCGATACTGCGGCTTCCACGATTCAGACTCGCGCCGCTCGACGATGAGATGCTGTTCCTCTGCTTCGACAATCCTGTAGGACTCGTTGTTCTGATCCTGCTGCCCTCGAAGATCTAGTCGGAGCGGTTCGCGAAACGAGTCGCCAAAGCCGACGTCAGCCAGCCATCGCTCATCCAGGTCGACGAGCAGCGTCATATGATCGAACGGCGGATCAAAGCCGCCCTCGTCGCGAGCGACTCCCGCGGAGAGCATCGATACTCGAAACCCCAACCCGGAAAGCAGCGCGCAGAACGCACTGTTCAACTCGTAGCAAATGCCGCCACGCCGCTCCGCGACGATCTTGCCGACCATTTTCTGCTCATCGAGAACGATCGCGCGTTTGAGGTGAACGTCTAGGTTCTCGAAGGGAACGGCGAGCAGATGCGCCTTGTGCAACTCGCGCAACGTCTCTGCGGACACGTCGCGAGGACCGCGGTAGTTTAGTCGGTTCAGGTAACTAGAAACGTCCATCAACGTCCATCAGCTAGAGAATTTGGATGCGCCGCCCTCGATCAAACGCTCCGTGGCTAATGCTATACCTACGAGCCCATTTCGCGACAGGTTCTCAGATGGAAACGGCGGTTGCGCGTGGTTCGTTAACGGACCTCAGGCAGGACGCTGAAGACCATAGCGAATAACTCAGGCTCGGGGTCAGGAAGGTGGGGGTGGCCCCCCGTTTGACCCGGACAGCGCGGGGGGATTAAAAAACGGGGGGCAGCCCACCAAACAGAACCCCCGCCCGGGTTTCG
>JBGQGO010000443.1:0-5142 GCA_041497455.1 Blastocatellia bacterium
AGTCTCTGAATTTCTCTTGTGTAGTTAAGGCACACCTATAGTAGAATGCCAAGCGTAGATTGGAAACACGCACCCTAGGCCGCCGGCATCACTGGAGCTATGCCGCAGAGTTAGTTGTTTGGAGCGATAACGTAGCCGAGGGGCTACGCGCGCATTCTGCTCCAAACGAACGGTGCGAGCGCGATTAAGATCGCGCTAGAGCCGAAGTCGAGTTCAGAAACGCGACCCGGTTTGGCTCTGGGGTTGCGCTGAGCCGATGACGAATCCGACGCTGGGCTAGTTCTTTGGCTCCCGTGCACTTCGCCTGGGTCGCTGGTGAAAACCGGTGCCCCGCATTCGCGCTCGGTTGCCGTCCAGTGGATGGCCGTCCATGGCGACGGTTGTATAGAGAGCCGAATTGGTGAACTTTTCTCCCAAAGTAAGTCAAGACCACATCGGCAGGATGAGCATGCAAAGAGCAGCTAACGACAGATTTATTATCACAAGCCTTTCTTCCTTAAAGGGATTCACCGAGACCCAAGCGCTCCCCGGCCAGGCGGCATTGCATAAGCAACTTGGCGTACAACTAATAAGAGGAGTCTATTCAGAAAGCCTATTCATTGACTTGGGGGACAAGCTCGTAGCCCTGGCTGAACAAGCGTACGGCTTTCTTCAGGGGGAGAGAATCGAGGAGCTGAGCCAGGCGCTGCTTGCCTTGCCTCTGCCTGCTCAGTACAAAAGCGCGGCCCGATACTTTCATGCGCTGGGACTCCGTCGGCGGGGGCAGCTTGAAACAGGGAAATTGGTTCTTGAGGGAGTCGCGACGGAACCTACACACAGATACACTGCGAGGGCGATTCAATCCTTAGGTGCAGCATTCCAAGATCTCGGTGATTTTGAATCTGCACTGAAGCTCTCTCTTGAAGCCGGTCGTCGCGCCGCGGAGAAGGGACGTGTCGATCCGGCGGCTGCACTCTTTGCCCAGATGAATATCGCAACGATCAAGGGCTTGAAAGGTGATCATCGCAGAGCCCTTGCGGATCTGGAGCGACTGTCGCCGTTCGTGAGAGCAGTTGGTTTGATCCATCCCCACATTTACTACGACTACTTAAACAGCCTTGCCGTTGAGTTGGGTAAGCTGGGACGCCTAGAGGAGGCGGCGCGGGCTTCCCGGATCGCGCTTTCGTCCCCGTTTTCGGCCGCGTATCCGGCGTGGCACGAGACCTCAGATGAGATCGAATTGAAATGGCAGGGCGCCTCTCATTCGACCGTCGTAGTTCGACAGCCAATTGCCAAGACACACAGGGTTGAAGAACCTGTCTGCGAAACCCACAACCTCTTACATCTGCCTCTGGCAGAACGCCCCGCTAGAGAGGCGCTGGTGGATCGGCATCAGCAAGGCACACGAGCGCGCGTTCTCAATTTCCAGCAGTGGAAGACGGCGATCAAAGCGTCGAGTCGTGCTACTCCTGAAGGGGTCACTGCGGAACAACGGAGCCGGATGACCACCGGCGAGAAACTGATCAGGCTGATGGATCTGATTTCGCAGGATGAAACGGACGAAGAGACGATAGACAGGATTCTAGAAGCCGTGGAACAAATCGTTCCGAACCGTCGAAGCGGGAAACTAGACTGACCTTCTCTTGCGCTGCGCCATCCGATCCGCTCTCCCCACTCTCTTCACATATTGAAGGACAACGGCCCGCTCGGCGGGCGACAACTTGATCACTTCCTGGACGATTTCGGCAACGTCATTGCTTATGACAGTCTTCTTTGTAATGTCCAGGAGCAAGAGGTTGTGCGACTGATCGGCGACTCGGTGAGGTACGCGTTCGTCCGATAACCCGAACGCCACGCGAATCAATTCGATCTCGCGCACTCTGAGCCCGCGAGCTAAAGCCTTGAGCTTGCCGACGCTCAAGTTCTTCGCGCTGCCGCTTATGATCCCGCTGACGTAGCTGTCGGTTATCTCTCCGCCGGACCTCAGTTTCACATCGCGCCGCGAAAGGTGTTTCGCTTTCATAACGCGCTCGACGTAACGACTCAAGCCTTGTTTGCTGGTCTTCGACATAGTGGACCTCCCGAGCGGCCAGTATTATTTTGAAGATGGCCCGTCAAAACACAGTTGGCAGCGGGTCCTATTCTAAACCAGTATCATCGCGACTACAATTGCATTTTAAGCTTTGGACGGTCAATCAAGGCGCGGGCCAGAGTTCAGGCGGCTGGGTGGGCCCTGGATGAGGCTGCAACGGCCCGCTTGAACGGTGAAAGACGGAGGCAAAGAGCCAAAAATTGACGCTCTCAGAATCGGAGTGTTAGACTTGACGCCTCAACAAAAGGAGGCGCCCAGATGCCGGTAAGCGAGAGACTCCTCGAGATACTTGCCTGTCCAGTCTGCAAGGTGAAGGTCGAATTGAAGCCAGATGGCAGCGGACTGAAGTGCACCCAGTGCAAGCGCGTTTACCCCATACGCGACGATATTCCAGTGATGCTCGTAGACGAGGCAGTGATTGAAGAGTGACGCAGGTACCTCACCGAACAACGCGGAGACCCCCTTTGATTGGTCGCGGGTTCAAAGGGTTCTGCTCATACGCCTGCGGTCAATTGGCGACACCCTTCTCATGACTCCCTGTCTTGCGGCGCTCAAAGCGTGGCGTCCGCATGTAGAAATCACCGTTGTGTCAGAGCCGCTCTCAGCGCCGCTCCTCGAAGATAACCCGCTGGTTGATGAACTGATAATCGCGAGCAAGTCGATCGCATCGCGCGTGCCACTGATCGCTCGATTGCGCAAAGCCCGCCTCGACGTCGCCTTCAACATGCATGGCGGCTCTACGGGCACGATCCTCGCTTTGCTGTCGCGCGCAAAGCACTCTGTCGGTTATCGAGGCTTGCCGCTATCGTGGCTGCTCAGCGATCGCGCACCGTCACCTGATGTGATCCTGCGACGCTCGCCCATACACAGCGTGGAGCAACAGCTTGCTCTGTTAAACTGGTCGGGCGTGCCTTGGCCCAAATCTCGACCGCGACTGAGTCTGGTTGTGACACCCGAGGTCAAAGCTCGGCTCAGAGAGAGACTTCAAGCGCTGGGCGGCCCGCGTTTGAGCGAAGTCGCCGGCAGCGGTTTCGGTTGCATAGTTCCGGGAGCGGCTTTTGAATCCAAGAGGTGGAGCGCCGGAGGATTCGCCGCGGTGGCCGATCACTTGAGCGAGCGCTGGAATCTGCCGAGCATAGTCATCGCGGGACCGGGTCAGCAGAAACTCGCGCGCGAAGTCGCTTCTGCAACACGCGCCGAGACTGCCGTGCTGGATGGGCTCAGCCTGAAGGAACTGGCCGCGTTGCTCGAGATGGCTCGTGTGTTTGTCGGAAACGACAGCGGGCCGATGCACATAGCCGCCGCGCTCGGGCGTCCGGTTGTTGCCGTCTGGGGTTCGTCCGACACGACCGTGTGGCATCCGTGGACTGAAGCCCCGTGGTTGTTGGTTGGGGGAGACCTGGCGAAGAGAGAGGAGGCGACCAGGCGAGAGGGCGACGGGGCGATCAAGCAAGTGCCTGCGAGCGAAGTGATCGCGGCCGTTGATCAAGTCCTGGAACTGGCTCTGGAGGCCACTCACAAGGCTGGTATCTTGAATCAAGCTCAGCGGGCTAATATAGATCTCTGAACCGGGATCGCTTTACTTGATGATGAAAACACTAACCCAGGAGCGCGCCAGATCGATAGCCGATGCATTCGCAGGCAAGCGCATCATTGTGTTGGGCGATGTGATGCTTGACGAGTTCATCTGGGGCCGCGTGCGCCGCATATCGCCCGAAGCGCCTGTCCCGATCGTTGAAGTGGATCGGCAGACACTCGCTCTGGGCGGCGCGGGCAACGTGGTTTCGAATCTGGTGGCGCTCGGTGCAGCTACCACACCCATCGGAGTGGTCGGCGATGACCTTGACGCAGACCGGTTGCGCGGCGCCTTCGGCGAGTTGGGGGTGAGCGCAGTTAGGCTGGTCGTCGATTCAGCCAGGCCCACCACCGTGAAGACCCGTATCATCGCTCACAATCAACAAGTCGTGCGAGCCGACCGCGAGAGCCGCGCGCGGATCGCCGCGGAAATTGAAGATCGCGTCGCCGAGAGTTTTCGCGACGAGATCGAAGCGGCCGATGCGGTAGTCGTTTCAGACTACGGTAAAGGATTGTTGACGCCGGGCCTGCTTGCGAACGCGCTCAGAGCCGCCCGCAAGCGAGGGTTGATCGTTTGCCTCGATCCCAAAATGCGCAGCTTCGTTCACTATCAGCCGGTCACGGTCATCACACCTAACAATCAAGAAGCGTCGGACGCGTCCGGCATTCCGATTGAAGACGAGCAGAGTCTGACCGAAGCCGGCCTGAAGCTGCTAGGCTCGATTGACACTCGCGCAGTGCTGATCACCCGAGGAGAAGAAGGAATGACGCTGTTCACCGGCGGCGGTCCGGATGGCGCAGAAGTCACGCACATTCCGACCGTAGCGCGCGAAGTCTACGACGTAACCGGCGCAGGGGACACTGTCATCGCCACTCTGGCACTCGCGCTGGCCAGCGGCGCCTCGCTTGAGGAGGCGGCCGTTCTCGCGAACCACGCCGCAGGTGTGGTCGTGGGCAAGGTGGGGACCGCATCGCTCACGCGCGACGAGCTGCTCGCTACGATCTGAGTGACAGCCGATGCGTGCGATTACTATTCTCTTGACGCAGTGGCAAGGAGGTTGTTTGATACCAAATGGTCCCTGCCTCTTAAACAGGATTAACAACGGGGTTCGAAATAATGAGCATTGAGTTCCTGAACAAACTTAACGAGCGCCGCGCCGTCGTGGGCGTGATAGGGCTCGGCTATGTGGGACTGCCGCTCGCGGTCGAGTTCGCGCGGGGCGGCTTGAAGGTAATTGGGTTCGATCTGGATCAATCACGGGTCGACTCGATCAACAGAGGCAAGTCATACATTCCGGATGTGCCGACGGAGATGGTCGCAGCGCTCGTTGAACGAGGCAAGCTCTCGGCAGCGACCGGCTTTTCGCATCTCGCCGAGACCGATGCAGTGATCATCTGCGTGCCGACACCGCTGCGCAAGACGAAGGAGCCGGACATCTCGTATATCCTCGCCGCAGCGGAGCAGGTCAAGGCTCACCTTCATTCGCCGCAGCTCG
>JBGQGO010000444.1:0-5116 GCA_041497455.1 Blastocatellia bacterium
GAACTTCTTTTCATCGTCACTCCGGCTTCATGCTCCGTTTGATCTTAGAACCCAGAAGGCCCAACGACAACTTTATTTCAGCCTCGGACGGGCGCACGTAGCAAGCTTTCAGTCTCTCCACCGTCTCCATTTCACCGCGCGCGTATTTCAAGAAGGCCAGTCGCGCAACATCCTCGGCAAGGCCGTGATCGGATCGATTCGTCGTCCACTTCCCTTCAGCACGAGATCCGGCGGCGCTTCTTATGACTTCTGCCCCAGATGGTACTCCATCGCCCGCGAAGACCAGCTCGTTCTCCCCCGCAACGCGCTCTAGTGCCTTCTCTAAAGTCGATACCATCGGATCATTCTGCGCAACCGGAACCCCGTCACCGTCAAACGAAAACAATTGCGAATAGACTTCACCCTTGTAGGCATTCACCATCGCGCAAACAGTCAACGCAGGACTCGCCGCGAACGCCGCAGCTTCGAGAGAAGTAACTCCGATGATTGGCTTGTTCGTAGCCGCGGCGAAACCCTTAACCGCCGCCATGCCGACGCGCAGCCCGGTGAAACCTCCGGGCCCGACGCAAACCGAGAACACGTCGACATCGCCGATAGTCATACCGAGTTCCGCGAGCAACGACCGAACCTCCGTCCACAATGTCTCCGAGCGCTTCTCATCCGGCGGTTCGCTGACAGACCTGAGCACCTTCGCACCTCGCGCGACGGCCAGGCTTGTAGCCTTAGATGATGTGTCGAGCGCAAGGATAATTGGCTCCGCTAATGTGAAGTGTTGTTTAGTCAATTGGGATGTTGACCACCAATGCGCGTCGCTCGCGCATACTCTGAACAAGTTTGACCAGCCGGTAGCCGATTATATATTCTGCCCCATGGCCGAAACAACCTTACGCACTGATAAGCAAGGTTCAACCGGGCGTATTGAAAATCGGATTCGTGCCTCTGATTCGACTGATCGCTGACCACGGACTACTGACCAATTCATGCAACCTCCCACACCAATGCTCAGGCAGTACCAGGAGATCAAGCACCAGCATCCCGGCACGCTGCTCTTCTTTCGCCTCGGTGATTTTTACGAGCTGTTCTTCGACGACGCGGTGATCGGCGCAAAAGAACTCGATATCACTCTTACGGCGCGCCATCGTGAGCGCGGGAATCCCGTGCCGATGTGCGGTGTACCTTATCACGCAGCCAGCGGCTACATCGCCAAGCTGGTGCGGAAAGGGTATCGGGTCGCGATTTGCGATCAGACCGAAGACGCCAAGAAAACAACCAAGCTCGTCCGCCGTGAGGTCGTTCGGGTGATCACACCCGGCACCGCCATAGATTCGCAGTTGCTGGACGCTCGTGAGAACAGCTATCTGGCTTCGGTGTTCGGCGCAGGCTCGGGCATGGCGGCCGCATTCTTGGATCTTTCCACCGGGGAGTTCCTTGCGACTCAGTTCTCTGGCGAAGCGGCCTGGCCGCGCGTGCTCGAACAGCTCGAATGCTTTGGCCCGCGCGAGATCATCTTCCCGAAATCGCTTGAGCCGCTGTTCAGGTCCGGGGGGAAATCTGAGGGCGAAAGCGGTACGATAACCACTGAAGGTGCCTCGGGCTCGACGGGTCTGAGCTTCTCAGGTTATCAGCCCGCGCTGAACCCGCTCGATGAGTGGTTCTTCTCGTTCGACCGCGCGCGCGAGCTTCTGCTGACTCACTTCGGCGTTGCGTCGCTCGAGGGTTTCGGCCTCGGCGGACGTGACCTGGCGACAGCGGCAGCCGGCGGCGTGCTCCACTATGTTCGCGAGACGCAAAAGGACGAAGCGGCGCACATTACCGGGCTCTCTTACTTTGAACCGAACGACTATTTAATCCTCGACCAGCCGACTGTCCGCAATCTCGAATTGGTGGACGCGCTGGACGGATCGCGAACGCGAACGTTGATCGGGGTGATCGACGAGACGGTCACAGGCATGGGCTCGCGATTGTTGAAGCAATGGCTGTTGCGCCCCTCGATGAAGCTCGGCGAGCTGAACGCGAGGCTCGACGCTGTCGAAGAACAGAAGAATGCGTTGATACTTCGCGATCGGCTGCGCTCCGAGCTAAAGAGCATCGTCGATCTTGAACGATTGATGACGCGCATTAGCCTGGGCCGCGCGAACGCTCGCGACCTGGTCGCGCTAAAAACGTCAGCGGACTCGATTCCTCACATCAAAGAGATGCTCGCCGACGCGACTGCTTCTCTTCTCGAAGTGTTGGCCGACAACCTGGACGAGTTGCGGGACCTGCGCGATCTGATCGGCAAGAGCATAGCCGACGATCCACCGGCGACGTTGACCGACGGCGGGTACATTCGCGCAGGCTACAACGCGGAGCTTGATGAGCTGCGCGGGCTGTCGGCGTCGAGTAAGAGCTTCATCGCGGCGATCGAATCACGCGAGCGCTCGCGCACAGGCATCTCGTCGCTGAAGGTAAAGTTCAACAACGTGTTCGGCTACTTCATCGAAGTGAGCAAGTCGAATCTGAAGAGCGTGCCTGCTGATTACGAGCGCAGGCAGACTCTGACAAACGCCGAGCGGTACACGACGCCTGAACTGAAAGAATACGAAGCCAAAGTGCTTGGCGCCGAGGAGCGAATCAGCGAGATCGAGCAGGTTCTGTTCACCGAGATCAGGCAAACCGTGTCGGTGGAAACACGGCGCGTTCAAGCGGTCGCTCACGCGCTTGCGATGTTGGACGCGATCTTGTCGCTCGCAGAAGTCGCCGCCCGCCGCAACTACTGCCGTCCGGTGTTGACCGAAGACGACGAGATCTACATACGCACCGGCCGCCATCCGGTGATCGAAGCAACCGGTGAACGGTTCATTCCGAACGATACATATCTGAACAACTCGACGGATCGGCTGTTAATCATCACCGGTCCGAACATGGGCGGAAAGTCCGTCTACCTTCGGCAAGCTGCGTTGATCGCGATCCTCGCGCAGATTGGTTCGTTCGTGCCCGCTGACGAAGCTCGCATCGCAATCCTCGACCGCGTGTTCACTCGCGTTGGGGCGTCTGATAGCCTCGCGCGGGGCCGCTCGACTTTCATGGTTGAGATGACTGAGACCGCGAACATTCTGAACACCGCTACGCCGCGAAGCCTGATCCTGCTCGATGAAGTTGGCCGCGGAACTTCGACGTTTGATGGGCTATCGTTGGCTTGGGCGATCGCGGAGTACCTGCACGACAATCCCCAGCACGCGGCGAAGACTTTGTTCGCGACCCACTATCACGAGATGACCGAGCTTTCGAAGCTGCTTCCTGGAGTGCGCAATTATCAGATGGCCGTCAAAGAAAGCGGCGGGACGATCGTGTTTCTTCGCAGGGTCGTGGAAGGCACAGCCTCGAAGTCTTATGGGATTGAAGTGGCTCGATTGGCTGGCTTGCCTCGGACAGTGACCGAGCGCGCGCGTGAGATACTCTCAAACCTGGAGGCAAACGAGTTGGACGTGACCGGCAAACCGAAGTTCGCTCGTCATCTGCCGTCGAGAAAAGCTGCGCCCCAACCGACTTTGTTTGAAGCTGCGAACGACGCGGTCGTGGATGAGCTGCGGAATCTGGACGCAGAAGGTCTGAGTTCCGAACAAGCTGCCGACATCTTGCGCCGGTTAAAGCAGCGCCTGATGTGAGCACATTAGAATAGCCACATCAGGCGCTCCTCGCGGAGCGTTACATCTCGTCCTAGCTTAGTTGCTTTTCGATTCTCTCGACGCGCTCCTCAAGGTCGCGGTGGTAGCGGAAGAGCTTGTCGTACTCAACGGGCTGACTCTCAAGGCGCCGGTCAACAAGGCGAAACCCTTTCTCCATCTCGCCGCGCAAGCGGTCCTGAGACTCTCTGATCTCAGCCAACTGTGTTTGAACGGCCTCCCATATCGGGCGCGTATCTTTCAAGCGCTCATCGACCTTGGTCTCAAGACTTTCAAGGCGAGTCTCAAGACTTCCTAGACGAGTCTCCACATTCTCCATGCGCGAGTCTATAGATCGCCCCCAGGAATCCATCGATTGTACGATGGTGATCAGGCGATCAACTTTATCCTCAAGCGAGCCATTCAGCTTTTGTGTCAGGTCCTTGCTCATAACGATCCTCCGGTTCATCGAGTTAACTCGATGCCCAGGATTCACGATTTGAGGTAATTATAGCCTGAACCGACGGTTGAGGGTAAACAGATTTTTCGCGCTTGCCAACTTGAATGCACTCGCACAGAATGAACCCAATCAATGAAGATCACCGCCACTGTTATCACTCTCAACGAAGAGCACAACATCGCCGCAGCGCTCGAATCACTTTCCTGGGCGGATGAGATCATCGTCGTAGACTCCGAGAGCACGGATCGCACCGTTGAAATCGCTCGCGGGTTCACAGATCGAATATTCGTGCGATCCTGGCCGGGCTATTCGGCGCAGAAGAACTTCGCGGCTGAGCAAGCCGTCAACGATTGGATCTTCAGCCTCGACGCCGACGAACGAGTATCCAAAGAGTTGGCCAACGAAATTGAACAACTCAAAGGCGGCGCCGAGCCCGAGGCCGCTGGTTTCGAGATGTCCCGGCTCACCTTTTATCTCGGTCGCTGGATCAAGCATTCCGGCTGGCGGCCCGATTACAAGCTTCGGCTCTATGACCGCAAGCGCGCTCGCTGGCGGGGCGACTACGTGCACGAGACTCTAGTTGTGGACGGAAAGATCGAGAGGCTCGGCGGGGACCTCCTTCACTACACCGTTCGGGATGCGTCCGAGCATCATCTGAGGATGGATCGCTACACTACACTCGCCGCCGAGCAGGCATACTCGCAGGGTAAACGCGCGTCGATACTCTCGCTGTTGGTTTCGCCGGCAGTTGTGTTCCTGCGCTCATACATTCTCAAGCTTGGCTTCCTGGACGGCGTACCAGGTCTCGCGATTGCGCGCTTCGCAGCCCACTACGAGTTCCTGAAGAATCTGAAATTGTGGGAGATGAGAATGAAACGTGATGAGTGACTCATTTGGACTGCGGCGGCCTATTTGGACTGCGGCGGCCCGCGGTGGGGTTTGGGCGGGGGTTTGTGGGGGAGGGGGCGGTAGGAAAAAAGGGGGGAAAGGAAACAGGGGCGCCGCCCGGCCA
>JBGQGO010000445.1:0-5099 GCA_041497455.1 Blastocatellia bacterium
ACTGCTTCTTCTGTGTGTTGAGCCACCACAGGAAGCCGTAGTCCGGTCCCAGCGGTCCCGGAGTCGTCGCCATCTGAACCCACTTCTCGGAGATGATCTGCTTGCCGCCCCACTTGCCGTGACGCAAGAACAAGTACCCGAATCGAGCCTCATCGCGAGTGCTGATCCACAGGCCGCCGCCCCAGCGTGTGCCGCCGCTTACCGAAGTCAGCTTCTTGCCGTCGATCATTACGTCGGAGTTGTTGTAGCCGTGATACCGCCACGTCGTTGAAGCTCCAATCGGGTCCATCACGTATTGTTTGATCACCTCAGGCAGCGGCCGCTTCCACAGCGTCAGCAAGGAGAGCGAGAATCGATTGATGCGCACGTCGTTGTATTCGTAAAACTCGCCGGGTTCTTTTAACTCGCGAGGCTCGCGGCGTCCTCTGCCAAACTGTTCCACGCCGATGAAGTCGTGTGACTTGCCGAACATCGAGCCTTCCCATTCACTCGTCTGGTTCGCGTGATGCCGCCAGGTGATCTTCGAGTTATGCGGCGAGTCGTAGCCGCCGTCTTTGATATAGTTGCGCACCGGATCGTCTATGCTCTTTATCATCCCGCGATCGAGCGTCAGCCCGAGCACCGTAGAGAGAAAGCTCTTCGCCACGCTGTAAGTCGGATCGACGCGCGCGGTGTCGCCCCACTCGGCGACGATGTAGCCGTGGCGAATGATGATGCCGTTGGTTTCAGCTCGCTCTTTCGGCATCGGCCCGAGCAATGCGCCGAAGGTCTGCACCTGGGTTGAGAAGTCGCGAGGCTGTCTTGTCTCCTGAGTTTTCGCGAACGCGACTGCTTGCTCGAGCAGCTCGGGGTTGAATCCGGCTTCGGCAGGCGGCTTGCGCTGCCAGCGATCACCGGCGGCTGGATAGTAGAGGGAAGACTGGGATGGCTTCTGTGCAAGAGCGCTAGCCAACAGCGTCAGCGCGATTGCTATGGTGATCAAGATTCGTCTCATGCTTTGCGTCCTCTCGGCATTGATATTGGGTGGAGCGGCGTCAACGCGAGATGCGAACTTATCCCCATTCAATCGAGATTGTAAAGCCGGATTGGGTGAACGCCCTGGCCGTTGGAAAACCGAAAACTTCTGGCCCACAAGAGCTAACGAGGTTAGTATAATCAACGCGATTGACTTAAATCCCGCGGAGGCAAATAAATGAACGTGCCTTTTTTCTCCGACATCGAAACCGAGTTCATCAAGCGCGCTCTTGTTGGTGATTGTCGTCTGGGCCGTTACGAACTGCGGACAACAAGGCGAGCCTTACGAAGGCAATTTCTGGTGATTGGGGACCAGATGGAACTGGGCGCGCTCTCGCGAGAGGTGATGTCGCAGAAGCTCAACCTCTATCCGCTCGATCGATGCTAGCAGTCGCAGCCGCTTCTCACGATTGAGCTGCGGTCCTAGCCGTAAAGCAATTGGATGAGGCTACATTGTCCCAGGAGCTTTGCAACCCGCCGTCACCTGCGACGCACGACCTGGTAGGATACTGGATGGCAGAACATCAGGTTGCGTTCTGAGAAAGAACAGTCACAACCGCCACTCACGCGGCTTCGTGTCGCAGTCAACCCCGACTTTGGACGCGGCTAGGGTCCGGTCTGAGGGAGAGTGTGCCCAGGCCGCCCCGCGCAAAGTCTTAAACACTTTAGGCCCGCGTTGGCATTTACCGTCAGCGAAGCGCTGCCAACGCGTCCGCAAGCTTATTGACCGCTGCGATCAGTGATCGACCAGCCTGATCGAAGCTGTTAGCCGCAGCTTGAGTCTCGGCTGTCTGGCCGAGCCTCGCCACTCCCGCAAGCTTCGGGTAGTAGCTCTGAAGCACTGGGTTGAGACGAAAGCTCGACTCGAGTTGGTCCAGACCAGCCCGCACGGTCTTGATGCTGTCTTTCAGTTTGACCTTACTCTGCTCGATCCGCTCCGCAGTCATGCCGACAGACGTCTGCTCGTGATTCCGGTTCACCTGTTCGGCAGTTTCGATGCCCTTCGAGATATTTCCGAATAGATAGAGGAACTGTGTTAAGGCCTTGATCTGCGCAGCGATCCTTTCGCGGCCGGCTCGGAATTCGGCTTGTTGTTTTTCAGCAAAGGATGTTGAAGGAACCGCGCCGCGTTTTTGAGCGCTGCGACGCCGCGTCTGAGAAGTCGCGGGGACGGATGAGAGGATTATGCACGCGAGTGCTAGGACGAAAGCTCTTTTCACACCGGAACCCTCCTTGGCTCGTTAGTGTAACCAACCTATACCCCGGAGGCTCGCCGGTCAAAGCGGCGATCTCCTAGTTCGTAGTTCGGCCTTCAGGCGGAAGTTCGTAGACCAGGCGATCGCAGAAGAGCGGCTTACAAACTTCCGCCTGAAGACCGGACTACGAACTCGTTTCAGGCGCTAGGGTATCCTTAGCCGCCGTGCTTGTGCTGTTGGTAGTGCTGACGGAGCAGGTCCTTGCCGTAATCGTTTCCGTTTGGCGTGCGCACGACCACGTGAATGTGCTCGCGATTCGGGACGCGCGGGCCCGAACCCGCCGGCCTCAGATTGGCCGGCAGTTGATGGTCAAACTCGATCAGGATCACCGGACTGTGAATGCGATAGTAGAAAACGCTTGTTGGTTCGGTGCCCCCGATCCAGGCGAACCACGTGTTGTCCATGTGCCGCCGGACTTCGTCCATCTTGACCCGAGCGTGTCCGTCGTCCATGTTGTCCACATACAGCGCGATCAGATCAACTAACTGTTTCCGCTCCTGCTTCGAAAGCTCCGAGGCGCGAACACCGGCGTAGTCCAGAACTACGTTGTCCTTGAAAGCTTCAGTGAGGTTGTTGTTTCCCGTCTTGGAAATCTGGAGTATCGCCTTCTTGCGAGATTCCTCTTTGAGCGCGTTGATCATCGCCAGCCCGTTGTTCTGCTCGTCTTGCAGAACGCTGACGCCTTTGTACTTTCCTGAAGTGGCGATCACCGGCTCCGACCCGGCGAAGAACGGTGTCATCACCACCTGATCGCCAAGCACGAAGTAGTTGACGATGGCGTGGTGCCCGTCCAATTGCCAGCCCCAGGGTTCCTTCGCGGAAGGCGTACCCATCACCGTGATGTTGTAGAGCCATTCGCCATATTGCTCGAAGTCGTTGCCGTTCAACTCGCCCAGCGTGTAGTTGAGCCGCATGATGTCGCGCGTCTGCTTCAAGCCTTTCGCGCTGAGCGACGCTCGCATCAAGCCGAACGCCGCCTCGCGCTGGGTGTCGCTCATATCCTTGAAGCTCACGCCTTGCCGCACATAGAAGTGCTGGTTCATCCACTTGCGCCATTCCGGGTCATCGACAGCGAACATCGCTTTGGCTCGCTGATCTACGCTCAAGGCAAAGAGGAAAGCGCTGGCCGCTTTTTGGACGGGTTCGGTTGATACTCCGGTCGAGTGAATCGCGAACAGCCCGGGCGCGATCTGCCCGTTCGTCGTGAGGCCTTTGAACGGCTCGGCCAGACCTTTTGTTTCGGCGTCGACAGACATCTTGCGGAATCGCTCCGCGCGGTCCTGCGCCGGTTGCTGTGTGAACGCAGCCGAACCAAAGAATGGAAGCGTCATAAGGATTGAAAGAAAGATCATCACCAAGAGGCGAGTTCTTCCAAGACCGC
Source organism: Blastocatellia bacterium (assembly GCA_041497455.1). Classification (GTDB taxonomy): domain Bacteria; phylum Acidobacteriota; class Blastocatellia; order UBA7656; family UBA7656; genus Onstottus_A. The sequence continues at coordinate 3,652 of JBGQGO010000445.1, forward strand.
CAGCGGCAGTTTGCAATGTGGTATTGATCGTCCATGCATTCTTTTTGTGTGACATGAGTTCGCAACCTCGAATGGAAATAGACTGCGGGTGCAACGAGCGGCATTGTATAAGGGTGTCGCTAACAAGTCGAGGTCAACCCTGACCAACTACACTACACACTTGTGGCGCAACTATGCGCAACCGTGGAATCATAGGGCCGATGTCATTGCGCGATCCTTCTCCAGTGCTCAATGGAGAGTCCACCAACAAACCAAAGAGGTCTTCCTTCTCCGCGCTGCGCCACCGGGATTTTCGTTTGCTGTGGATAGGCCAGCTCATATCCGTCACGGGCTCTCAGATGCAGCTTGTGGCGATCAACTGGCACGTTTACCTGCTGACAAAGTCTCCGCTGGCGTTAGGCGGCGTCGGACTGGTGCGAGTCCTGCCCATCATCTTCTGCTCGCTTGTTGGAGGCGTGGTGGCTGACGCCGTAAGCCGGAAGCGCTTGATGCTCGCCACACAAGCAGTGATGTTGATCAGCGCGGCATTGCTTGCGTGGATGACAGCTTCGGGCCTGAGCAGCGTCTGGCCGATTTACTTGCTTACGGCGATCGCTTCGGCGGCGGTCGCATTCGACAATCCAGCCCGCCAGGCTATGCTGCCGACACTGGTACCGCAGAAAGATTTCCCGAACGCCGTAAGTCTGGGAATCCTCGTATTCAATTCAGCGATGATCATTGGCCCGGCGCTCGCGGGATTGCTGCTAAGGATACGGGGCCCGGCGCTTATCTATGGTCTGAACGCAGTCACATTCGTTGCGGTGATCATCGCTCTGCTGCTGATGAGCGCCAGCGGCCGGGTTGAAGCTGAAGCGCCTGTAGCGCGAATGAATCTTGCTGCGCTTCGAGACGGGCTGCGATTCGTGTGGCGGACCCCTATCATCGTGCAGACGATGATGCTCGATTTCATAGCGACGTTCTTTGCATCGGCGACGGCTCTCTTACCGATCTTCGCGGCGGAGATTCTGAGAGTCGGAGCCGGAGGGCTTGGCTTGCTTGCCGCGGCGCCCGGCGCAGGTTCGATCGTCAGCGGGCTCGTCATGGCGCGGTTTGGAGTGATGCGCAAGCAAGGCAAGGCCGTGCTCATCTCCGTCGCGATCTTCGGAGCGGCGACAGTTGTGTTCGGTTTGTCGCGCTGGTTTTGGCTCTCGCTGCTGATGCTTGCGATCACCGGCGCTGCCGACACAGTGAGCACGGTGTTGCGACAAACGATCCGCCAGTTAGTCACGCCCAATTACCTGCGCGGGCGGATGACATCGGTCAACATGATTTTCTTCATGGGTGGTCCGCAGCTTGGCGAGTTCGAGGCTGGCGCGGTTGCGGCGCTCATTGGCGCAACGCTTTCGGTTCTGACGGGCGGCGTTGGGTGCTTGATTGCAGTCGCGGCCGCCGGTTTCTGGGCGAAGAGC
>JBGQGO010000446.1:0-5096 GCA_041497455.1 Blastocatellia bacterium
CTTGAGACACACGGCGCGGGAGTCGGAACGTCCGCGCCATCGGGCGGCTACACAGAGATTCACCGGCAGCTTGAAGATAGCTTAACGAACTTTGTCGGCAAGGAAGCGGGCATCATCTTTCCGACGGGCTACACGGCGAACGTCGGAACGATTGCCGCGCTGTGCGGGCGAGGTGACCGCGTGATCGTTGACAAAGAGATTCACGCAAGCGTCGTTGACGGATGCCGTCTTTCGGGCGCGACTATCGAAGCCTTCCGCCACAACGACGTCAGCGATCTCGATCGCATTCTCAATCGAAAGCACGCCGGCACTACGCTCGTGGTAGTCGAGAGCGTCTACAGCATGGGCGGAGAAGCTAGCGACCTCGCTTCGATAATCAGAACCGCTCACGCGCACGGCGCTCTTGTGATGGTTGACGAATCTCACGCCTTCGGGTTTTACGGGCGTGATGGGGCAGGGCTTTCCGAAGCTTGCGGCGTTCTCGCGGAAGTTGATCTTTTCATGACGACGATGAGCAAGTCGCTTGCGTCGCTTGGAGGCTTCGTCGCGGGGGACCGCGACTTGATTGATTTGATTCGCTGGTCGTCCCGCGCATTCATCTTTCAGGCTTGCGCCACGCCCGCGAGCATTGCGTCTGCTGAGACCGCGCTTCGGCTCATCGGCGAGGGTTACGGACGCGAGCAATTGTGGATGAATACTCGCCGCTTCAGAGAAGGCGCTCTGCGGATCGGTTTGTCTTGTACGGGCAACTCACCGATTGTGACCGTTCCCGCACGAACTGCCGGCGCAGCGCGCCGCGCTGCGCGAGCTTTGCTCGATCTTGGCGTGTTTGCCCCTGCGATAATTCATCCGGCAGTGGCGCTCGACGAGAGTCGTTTGAGATTCACCATAACTGCATCGCACACCGTTGAAGACATTGATTGTGCGCTCGGCGCGATTGATGAGCTGAAAGAACTGCTGAGCGCGACCGAAGAGACTTGGCTGCGCGCGAGTGACGTCAGCGCGAATAGAGTCGACTTTGCCGAATTAGCTGCATCCGCCGAAATGCTCAAAGAGATGATGATCAGCTCAGGCCCGAAGCGGCTGGCGATTGAAGCCGATGGATGTCCGAAGATTCTGATCGAGAGTCGGGATGCGACTTCGAGCGATTCAGGTAAGCAAGCATCACTGACGCTCAGGGGCGACGCGGGCATGCTTCGCGTCGGCTCCGCGACCGAGTTGATTGATCGAATCGCAAGCGAACAATTGATCGCGGAAGGCGACATTTCCTCGCTCGCGTGGCTTTGCTTTGCGATTAAGAAAACTGCTTCTGCGCCGGGCGCCGACGAGTACGAGATGGCTGCGGATTGATCCGCTAACAGATCGCGTAGGGCTTGTACCTGTAAGGATGACGACACCATGAAACTTGCCTGGAGCAACTTGCTTCACGACCGGCTCAGGTTTTTTGTGACCATCATAGGGATCACGTTTGCCGTTTTCCTTATGGTCTTTCAGGGGAGCCTTCTCGCAGGCTTCATGCGCGCAGCCTCTCGCCCGATTGAAGCCAGCGACGCTCAGATCTGGATAACCGCGCGAGGCGTGCAGTGTTTTGAGTACGCCACGCCGATACCGAGCCGGTATCGCGATCTCGCTTATTCCTGCTCAGGCGTCCAGTCCGTACATCGTGTGGTCGGGGCCTTCACCCAATGGAAAGGTCCGTCGGGCGCAGCGCAGCTTGTCTTTCTCGTCGGGGCAGAGGCAGGAATGGGCGGCACCTTTCCCGTGCCTTATGTGAATGCTAAGCGCGACACCCTTTTGCCCGAATCGGTGCTGGTAGATGTGAGCAACGCGGCTGACCTCGAAGTGACGACCGTTCCGGTTGATCTCGAAGTCAACAAAGGCCGCGCGCGCGCCGTCGGCATACTTGATGGGTTCGGCACTTTTCTCGGCACGCCTTACACGTACACGGGTTACTGGGACGCGGTTCGGTATCTCGGTATCCGGCCCGAAGAAACCGCCATGCTTGCCGTTATTCTCCGCCCCGGATCAGACGTGAAGTCCGCGAAACGGGAGCTTGCAGCGAGGCTGCCTGACGCGGACGTCTGGACGCGGGATGAGTTCGCGCGCCGTTCGCAGATGTTCTGGATTATCAAAACTGGCGCGGGCGGGGCCTTGCTCACGGCGGCCCTCCTGGGATTCGTGGTCGGGCTTGTGGTCGTCTCGCAAAACATCTACGCCACGACGATGGAGAACATCGAGGAGTACGCGACGCTGAAGGCGATGGGCGCCTCGCGAGGCTACATCCGCCGGGTTGTCATCACTCAGGCGCTGGTGAGCGGCGTGATTGGCTGCGCGCTCGGAATCGCCCTCGTATTTCCGGCCACGAGCGGCGTCAAAGGCTTCATCTCGTGGGTTCACACTCCGTGGTGGCTGCCGGTCGCGATGATTTGCGTCGGGTTGCTTATGTGTTGTTTGGCTTCGGTCGTATCGATCAGAAAGGCGCTCTCCGTGGAGCCGGCAAAGGTGTTTCGTGCATAACCTTGCGATAGCTGCCGAAAATGTTTCGGTCACTTACGGAGCGGGTCACACTGCCGTGCGGGCTCTCGACGATGTGAGCCTGCATTTTCGCGCGGGAGAGATGGCGCTTGTGATGGGACCATCGGGAAGCGGAAAGACGACCTTGCTTTCGGTGCTTGGATGCCTGCTCACGCCTGACACCGGCGGCGTATCGGTGATGGGCCAAGCGGTCGCCGGGCTCTCGCAAGATAAACGCGGCGTTCTCAGGCAAAAGAATATCGGCTACGTGTTTCAAGCGTTTCGGTTGTTTCACTCGCTCAATGCCGCTGAGAACGTGATGATTGCGAAAGAGATTGCAGGCAGCCCGCGCGGCGAAGCGAAAGAGAGCGCGCTTCAAGCGCTTGAATCCGTCGGACTTGCCGACAAACGGCGGCTGAAGCCAAGGGAGTTGAGCGGCGGAGAAAAACAACGCGTCGCCATAGCCCGCGCCCTCGTCAACGACCCGGCGATTATTCTGGCTGACGAGCCGACGGCTTCGCTCGATAGCGTGTCGGGCGGACAGATTGCAGAGATGCTTATGAAGATTGCCGGCGAGCAAAAGCGGCTGGTCGTCGTCGTCAGCCACGACCCTCGCATAGTGCAGTTCGGCAGCCGCATCGTAAAGATGCAAGACGGCAGAGTTATCGAAGACCTGGAGGTAAACGAATGCGCTCGCTAGTCAAGAAGCACAAGCTCGCCATCGCAACACTGGTTCTATTGCTTGCGTCGGTGCTGGTCTTTGCATCGTGGTCGCGATTTGGATCGAAAGCAAACGATGCTTCCCCGGAAGCGGCGAAAGGGGCGGCCGCGGAAAACGCGGCTGACGTCGTGCTTGCTTCGCCGGGCCGCATCGAGGGCGCAAGCGAAGTCATCAATGTCGGCGCGGGCGCGGATGGAGTAATAGCAGAGATCCGTGTGCGCGAAGGCCAGCAAGTAAAAGCGGGCGAGGTGTTGGCCATAATTGACCGGCAGGATTTGAGCGCCGAGTTGAGCGCGGCACGCGCCGCCGCGGATAGCACAAGGCAATCGCGCGCGCGGCTGGTTCGCGGCAGCCGTGATGAAGAGCGCCGCCAGGCCGAAGCCGAAGTCAATGCGGTCGAAGCCGTAGTCCGGCAGGCGCAGTTGCGCTACAACCGCTACGAGCAGTTGTTCCACAAGGAAGTGATTTCAGAAGACCAGCGAGATGAGGCGCGAAGAAATCTCGATGTATCGGAAGCGAACCTGCGCGCCGTGCTAAAGCACAAAGAGCTTGTTGAGGCGCCGCCGCTGCCCGAAGAGCTCGAGCGGGCGGATGCGGAAGTGCGGGCCGCGGACGAGCGCGTCCGCAACGTGACCGAGCGATTGAGTAAGTGCTTTGTCAAAGCGCCGATCTCCGGCACCGTGCTCAAGACTTTCATGAAGCCGGGTGAGACTTTCAGCACATTCACGCCTCAGCCGATACTGAGCCTTGCCGATACTTCGAGCATGCGCGTTCGCGCCGAAGTCGACGAGCGCGACTTAGGGCGCATCCGCACCGGCCAGCAAGTGATTATTCGAAGCGACTCTTTCAATGGGAAGACGTTGATGGGGCGAGTCAATCGAATAGGCTCGCAGATGGGGCGCAAGAAGGTGCGCACCGGCGACCCGGCGGAAAAAAGCGACCGCGATGTGCTTGAAGTATTCATTGATCTCGACGGCGCCGGCGAACACCTGGTAGTAGACCTCCGGGTCACAGTGCAATTCTTGAAATCAGACCATTGAATCCGTGCGAATCGGTCAAATCCGTTTCATCCGTGGTCTATGAGTTCGGACGGGATAGACCACGGATGACGCTGATTTGGCGGATTTCCACGGATACGACACCTGCACTAGCGTTTCGGCAATAGGATGGTGCGCTCGATCTCGAAGACCTTCTGATCAAACTTACCTTCGAACAAATCCAGTCCCGCCGCCAGCAATGTCGCGGGCCGTTCGTTCTTCACACCTACAAGCTTGAAGCGCACGAGTCCCATTTGCTCGTCGCGGTCCTGCTTTTCGATCACTCGCGATGCCGCGTAGAGCGTGTCGCCCGCGAGCACCGGATTCGGATGACTGCCTTTATCGAAGCCGATCTCCCACAACGCATTCGCAGTCGTGTCGCGGCTCGCAAGCGAGGCCGCCCACGCGAAGACCAATCCGCCTTCGACTACACGGGTCTTCGTGAAGCTGCGCTCGCGGCAGTAGACTTCGTCGAAGTGCAGCGGGTGACTGTTGCGAGTGAGAATCGTCAACTGCATATGCTCGCTCTCGCCGACGGTGTGGCCGATGCTGTGAAGGATCACGTCGCCTTCCTCGAAGTCTTCGAATAGGCCTCGCGGCCGCCCCTGCCAAACAGGAGTCGTGATCTCGCCCGCGAGTTCGTGCGGAATAGACTTCAGTCTGTGTTCGCTACCCGCCTCCGAGCTTGAGGAATCGCTCCCTGACTCGCTTGTCTCACTGGCGCGTTGGACCATGTCCGGATGCGCGCGGCCTTCGAGCTTGCCGGTCGGGATCAACGCCTTGCGCTCGAAGGTCACAACTTCGACTCCGTCTTGATTGACTCC
>JBGQGO010000447.1:0-5078 GCA_041497455.1 Blastocatellia bacterium
GTACAGGTTCTTTCAGAAAGACATCACGGTCAAGAAAGGCTCGACCGTTAAGATTAGCGCCACGCTCAAGAAGCAGTGACCGAACCGCGTTTAGAAGATCGCCCCGACTCAGCGAGTTTAGGGTTGGCTCACACTCACAACAGAATCAGCACAGGGGTCCCTTCCTGGAAGCCATAGGCTAGCACAGCGGGGGTCCCATGCCTTCGCACTCAAAGGGATTTAGCTCACTTGCCCCGCCCCGACGAACTATTGACATGCGCGCGACATCGTTGGTAGACTACCGCCCGTTCCAGAATCGCGTTTATCTTTTGCTCGAGAGTGTGAGACACGCTCGGGAAGTTAGTTGCTCATCAGGAGAAAAGGAGGTTACTACTCAATGAAGACTTTCAGTTTGTTCAGCCGCTTCGCTGTTCTGACGCTGGCTGTTTGCATGCTTACCATTGGCCCGTCGCTGTACGCCGACGGCGGAGCCAACCATCAGGTACCTAACCCACATTTCGGTGTGTCGGGCGGCAACGTCAACGACATCACCGCGCGATTTTGCTGCAGCGGGACGCTCGGCTCGCTCGTCACCGCCGGCGGCGTTAACTACATCCTAAGCAACAACCACGTGCTGGCGCGCGGGGATCAGGCGGCAGTAGGAGAAGACATATCGCAACCGGGCCGGATAGACAACAACTGCCAGCTTCCTCCGATTGTCGCGGATTTCACCAAGGCGTCACCCCTCGGAACAAACGTCGATGCGGCCCTTGCGCAGTTGCGGCCAAACACGATGGACACCACGGGATTCATTGAGGACATTGGTACGATCAGCAGCACGGTTAAGGCTCCAACCGTTGGGCTGGCGGTCGCAAAAAGTGGCCGCACCACTGGCTTTACCACCGCGTCCATCGCCTCGATCAACACCAGCGTGAGCGTTCAATATCAAAAGAGTTGCGGCTCTGGTAAGTAGTTTGTGGTTTCTTACACCAATCAGGTCGTGATCAACAGCAGCACCTTCAGCGCCGGCGGCGACTCAGGCTCGCTGATCGTGTCCAACGACGCCTGCCATCAGCCAGTCGCGTTGTTGTTCGCGGGCAGCAGCACGTCGACCATCGCCAATCCGATTGGCTTGGTGCTTACAAGGCTTTCGACTGCGCTTGGAAGCACAGTAAGCTTCGTGGGCTCCACCTGCACAGCGGCTCTCGGTCTAGCGTCGGCTGGTGCGCAGGAGCCCGAGCCCTCGAGCGCCTCCGTCGAACGTGCAATGGAGGTCATGCGAGCCCGGGAGAGTGATCTAATGTCGAGACCGGGGATTATCGGTGTCGGCGTCGGAGCGTCGGATACCGACCCGAACGAGGCGTCCATCGTCGTCTACATAGATGTTAACTCGCCAATCTCGTCAAGCGTTCCAAGGCGAATTAACGGCGTCCGCGTGAGGAGAGTGTACACCGAACCGTTCGTCGCATATTAGTCGCGCCGGGTCATGCTGGTCCGCCAAGATAACGAGGCGGGCCAGCGCCTTATCGCGGCGCTTGCAGAATTCCCCCCAAGCCTTCCTGCTGACGACTTGAGATAATTGGCTTGCCCCCGAGCGCGCTCCGCTCTAAATCAAAAACACTGCTAAATCGAAGACTTCCGCGAGCCCCGCTGGCTCACGATAAGTAAAGTAAGACTCCCTTGCGATTCCCGTCGCCAGTGCCGTATGTTCGTTAACCAGGCTAAGAAGGTAGCTCGATCGACACAATGATGGACTCTGAGACCGAACGACAAACTCGCAAACGGAGAATCGATCCGAAGCTTGCTAGCGCCGGATGGAGCGTGGCTCCCTTCGACGCGTCGCGAAGCTTGAGCGACTACCCTCAGTGCGCGATCGAAGAGTACGAGACTGACAACGGGCCTGCTGATTACGCTTTGAACGTTGACTCTGTGTTGCTCGGGATCGTTGAAGCGAAGAAACTCACCCTCGGTCCTCAGAACGTACTCACCCAGGCCGAACGATACTCGCGCGGCGCGACTGACAACCCACTTTACTTCGATGGCTTTCACGTTCCCTTTCTTTACTCGACCAACGGCGAAGTCATCTGGTTTCACGATGTCCGCCATCAACTGAACCGGTCTCGCACCATAGCTCGGTTTCACACTCCGGCGGCGTTGCGTGAAATGTTTGATCGGGACTTCGAGGGCTCGTGCCGCTGGCTCGAGGAGAACGCAAACAATCACCCGCGACTCCGTCCTTATCAAATCGAAGCCAACGAGAAGATCGAGCAAGCCCTCGCTAATCGCAAACGCAGCATGCTCGTGGCGATGGCCACCGGCACAGGCAAGACTTTCACGATGGTCAATGAGGTCTACCGGCTGTTGAAGTCGGGGGTGGCTCGGCGCGTTTTGTTTTCTAGTCGACCGCCGAGCGCTTGCCGCTCAAGCAGTGCGCGCTTTCGCGTCGTTTGAGCCCGAGCCCGGATTGAAGTTCGACCGCATCTACGAAGTCTACAGCCAGCGCTTCCACCGCGAAGACATCGGTGAAGACGAGCCGTTCGACCCAAGGGTTCTGCCCGCCTCATACCTGCTCGAACCGCAACCTCGAAACACGTTCGTCTACGTCTGCACGATTCAGCGAATGGCCATCAACCTCTTCGGCCGCGGGGTTGCCTTTGGTCGAGATGAAGCAGGTGACGACGAAGAAGCAGACCGCGTCGACATACCCATTCACGCATTCGACGTAGTCATAGCCGATGAATGCCATCGCGGATACACGTCTGCCGAGCTCTCGGTCTGGCGCAACACGCTTGATCACTTTGACGCGGTCGAGATCGGGCTCACCGCAACGCCCGCGGCACACACCACGACCTACTTCAAAGATGTGGTCTATCGGTACGAGTACGAACGCGCCGTGCGTGAAGGCCACCTAGTCGACTATGACGCTGTGTCAGTCCATTCCGAAGTTCGAATGAACGGCGTGTTCATCGACGAAGGCCAACAGGTCGGGTTGATCAATCCGACAAGCGGGCTCGAACAACTCGACTTTCTGGAAGACGAGCGCCAATTCGCGCCCACTGAAGTCGAAGCCAAAGTCACCTCGCCCGACTCGAATCAGAAGATTGTCGCGGAGCTGAAGAAGTACGCCGATGAGCATGAACAGCGTTACGGCCGCTTTCCAAAGACTCTGATCTTCGCGGCCAACGATCTGCCTCATACCTCGCACGCCGATCAACTCGTCACCGTTTGCCGCGATATGTTCGAGCGAGGCGACTCGTTCGTTCAGAAGATCACCGGCCGCGTCGATCGTCCGCTCCAACGCATCCGTGAGTTCCGCAATCGGCCTAATCCCGGCATCGTGGTCTCGGTCGATCTGATGTCCACGGGCGTGGATATTCCCGATCTCGAATTCATCGTCATTCTGAGGCCAATCAAGTCTCGCATCCTGTTCGAGCAGATGCTCGGGCGCGGCACACGCAAGGGCGAGAAGTTCACCGACAAGTCCCACTTCACCGTCTTCGACTGCTTTGGTGGAACGCTACTCGAATACTTCAAACAAGCGACCGCCATCACCGCCGAGCCGCCCGAACAAACATCGCGCACAATCGTCGAGATAATCGAAGACATCTGGAACAACAAGGACCGCGACTACAACACTCGCTGTCTGGTGAAACGGCTGCGCCGAATCGAGAAGGAAATGTCGAGCGAGGCGCGCGATGAGTTCGCCGCATTCATCGACGACGGCGATGTGGGCAGGTTCGCGACCGAGCTTCCACGAAGACTCGCCGAAGACTTCACCGAGACGATGAAGCTCCTGCGCGACCCTCGATTCCAGGATTTGCTCACGAACTATCCGCGACCGCCGCGAGTTTTCTACAAAGCCTACGAGGTCGTTGACACCGTGACTTCAACGTGGGCGGGCGAGGGGAAACCTGAAGACTATTTGAAAGCCTTTGCTCGCTTCGTGCGGGAGAATCCGACGCAGATAGACGCCATCGGTATCCTGCTCGACCGGCCCCGCGATTGGGGAACGGCGGCGCTTGCGGAACTGAGGCAGAAGCTTGCGACCTCGGAAGACCGCTTCACCGAAGAGAAGCTGCAAAAAGCGCACGCCGAGTGTTATCACAAAGCGCTGGTCGACATCATCTCGATGGTCAAGCACGCGGCCGAAGAACAGCAGCCCTTGTTGACAGCGCCGGAACGCGTCGAACGGGCGATGAAGCAGATCACGCAAGGCCAGCAGTTCACACTCGAACAACGCGGCTGGCTTGAACGCATCCGTGCTCACTTAATACAAAACCTGTCGATTGATCGAGCGGACTTCGAAGACATTCAGGTTTTCTCTCGCGAAGGCGGCTGGGCCAGAGCGAACCGTGTGTTCGACGGTCATCTGGATGAATTGATTCACAACTTCAACGAGGCCGTTGCTGCATGACCGACATCGTTCAAAAGCTCTGGGGCTTTTGTCATACACTCCGCCACGACGGCATAGACTACGGCGACTACATCGAACAGATCACTTATCTGCTCTTCCTCAAGATGGCCGACGAGCGCGCGATCGAGTTGCCTGAAGGCTGCGACTGGCCCTCGCTCCGCGACAAGAGCGGAACACACCTGACCGATTACTACATTGACCTGCTGCGCACTCTTGGTAAGAACACCGGTCTGCTTGGAGACATCTACGCCGGCGCTCAGTCACGATTCAGCAACCCGGTCAACCTAAAGAAGCTGATCAACCTGATCGACGAGACCGAATGGACCTCGCTCGGTGTCGACGTGAAAGCCGAAGCCTACGAAGGGCTGCTCGAGAAAGCCGCCAGCGAAGGCAAGAAGGGCGCGGGTGGGTACTTCACTCCGCGCATCTTGATTCAATCAATCGTGCGTTGCATGAAACCCGACCCTCGCGCGCACAAAGAGTTCACCATCAGCGACCCGGCTTGTGGAACCGGCGGTTTTCTCGTAGCCGCTTACGAATGGCTGATGCATCAGACGGAAGGCGGGGCGCTCGACCGCGCCATCTCCAAACGCGTCAAGCACGGCACATACTTCGCTAACGAACTCGTCCCGAGGCCTCGGCGAATGGCTCTGATGAATCTTTACCTTCACGGTCTTGAACCCGA
>JBGQGO010000448.1:0-5077 GCA_041497455.1 Blastocatellia bacterium
AATTCCAAAAAGAAATGCTGCCGCTGGTTCGAGAGGCTTACAAAGCGGACAAATTGCCCGGCCAGTTCTATGCGCTCCTACTGGATCGCGTGCTCGTAGCAGAAGGCAAACCCCAGGTGTACGGCACCCAGGCTAAGGGTCGAGGGCAGATCCGCGACTACGCCTGGTCGCCGCGCGGCAATCACCTGGCGTTCAGCATGCCCAACGACACGGGTTTCAACTCGATCTACATTTGGAGCGCCGGCGATGGCCAGCTTCACAAAGTCACCGACGAATCGTTCAACGCCAACGGTCCGGCGTGGGACCCGCAGGGCAACTATCTTTACTATCTTAGCAATCGCGAGTTCGCGCCGCAGATTTCTTCGATCGAGTTCAATTATGCGCTCAACCGCTCGACCGGAATCTTTGCGGTCGCGCTTCGTAAGGACGTGAAGAGTCCTTTCCCGCCCGAGAGCGACGAAGTGACCATAACCAAGGAAGAAGCCGACAAGCCCAAGGACGCTGAGAAGCCCAAGGAGCCGGAGAAGAAAGACGCCGCGCCGAAGCCTCCCGCGGACCTGGTCATCGATTTCGACGGACTTGGCTCGCGAGTAGCGAAAGTTCCAGTCGAGGCGAACAACTACAGTGGCCTCTCGGTGAAGACCGGCCATCTCCTTTACAGCGTCGGGTCCGCGTTTTACTACGGACGCCAGGGTGAGAAGCCGCCCTCGCTTCGCATCTACGCGATCAAAGAGCGGAAAGAGACGACGCTGGTCGAAGACAGCCGCGGCTGGGTGCTTTCAGACGACGGCTCGAAAGTGCTGGTTGCGGGTCCGGGAGGAAGCTCTGCGATGTACGACGCCACTCCGCAGGGAACCCAATCCAGAAAGCCGGTCTCGACCGCCGGTCTCGCCGTCGATCGAGTGCCCGCCGAGGAGTGGAATCAGATCTTCAACGAAGCGTGGCGGCGATATCGCGACTTCTTCTACGTGCCTAACATGCACGGCTACGATTGGGAAGCGTTGCGCGAGCAGTATAAGCCGCTTCTCAAGTACGTCGCGCATCGCTCGGACCTGAACTACATCATCGGCGAGATGATCTCGGAGCTAACGGTGCAACACGCGTACGTCGAGGGCGGAGACTTCCAGATTCCGCCGCGGCCTCGCGCCGGCCTGCCGGGCGCCAGGTTCGAGCTCGATCAAAAAGCCGGCCGCTACAAGATAGCCAGGATCTTCCCGGGACAAAACGAAGAAGACACTTATCGCTCGCCGCTAACCGAGATCGGGGTGAACGTTTCAGTTGGCGATTACGTCCTTGCGATCAACGGCGAAGAGCTGAAGGCGGACGACGACCCGTACCGGCTTCTAAAGAACAAAGCCGACAGCGTGGTGCAGTTGACGGTCAACAAGGAACCGACGATGACGGGCGCGCGGACGGTGTCGTATCGGCCGATCACCAATGAGAGCGATTTGATCTACCTGGACTGGGTGACCGCGAACCGCAAGAAGGTATCGGACATGACCGGCGGCCGTGTCGGCTACATTCACATTCCGGACATGGGCGCGCCGGGCATTCGTGAGTTCATCAAGTGGTACTACGGCCAGATCACTAAAGAGGGCCTCGTTGTCGACGTGCGCGCGAACGGCGGCGGCAACGTATCGCAGATGCTGATCGAGCGGCTGCGGCGAAAGGTGCTCGCGCTCAATTACTCGCGCACGGTTGATGAGGCCAGCACCTATCCTGGCGGCACCTTCATCGGACCGATGGCAGCGCTGCTGAACGAGAACTCGGCTTCGGACGGCGATATTTTCCCGGCGATGTTTCGCGAAGCCGGGCTGGGTCCGTTGATCGGCAAGCGCTCGTGGGGCGGTGTGATCGGCATCGGCAATCGCGGCACGCTGATCGACGGCGGCACAATCTTCGTGCCCGAGTCGGCGTTCGCGAGCTCGAAGGGTCAGTGGATCATTGAAGGCTACGGCGTCGATCCGGACATCGAGGTTGAGAACGATCCCAAGTCGTTGATCGAGGGCAAAGACCCGCAGCTCGACCGGGCAGTGGCCGAGATAATGAAGAAGCTGAAAGACAAGCCAGTCAAGCTTCCGCCTCGGCCGGCTGCTCCGGTGAAAACGCCCGACGCAAAGATGCGTCCCTGAATATCTAAGTCAAGAAAAGCAGCAAGGAATGAAGTGAGAAACTTGATGCTGAGTTCTTGACTCTGTGCTGCTAGTGATTGCTATGAGGACGAGCGATGGGGAGGCGGGTGCTGGCGATTCAGCAGAAGCAGACGGCGTAGCTGGATGACGCCCTCGCGGTTGAGATCGAGTTCACGGATGGTTGCCCGGCCTGTCGCAGTAAGGCCGATGAGATATTGGCGATCGGGACTCCAGGCGAAATGCTCGTGCCAGTCGTCGCGACGCGGATGAAAAAGCGCAACCATTCGGCGCGTCAGCGGGTCCTCCGCACGTGTCTTGTTGTACTTGGCGTTGTTACACCCCTGACAGGCCAGGGCGAGGTTCTCTCCAGCGGCGCGCCCGCCCTGACTTTCAGGCTCGATGTGATCGAAAGAATGCTTTTGGGTAGCGCAGAACTCGGGACAGATGCAGTATTCGCAGTATCCAAGCGCGCGCCGCCTGACCAATCGTTGGAGCTTGATGGGGATGCGCCTCTTAATCATGCGGCACGGGGGTGAGTCCCAGTTGTTTAATCAGCTTGCGAAGCGGAACTCGCCGCAGAAGGGCCAATTCGGTCAGCAGCTTCAGACGTTCGGCGTCGAAGAGTTCAACCTGATCGGTGAGTTTTTTGAGTTCCCGCAACTCTTTCTTACTGATCGTTCGTGCCTGGCGCATGTCGATCAATTTGTTCAGCCGCTCTTGCAGCGCTGAGGGAAGCCCCTGATTGATCTGCAACAGGATTTCGGCTTCTCGTTCTGAGAGACCTGGCGCTTCCTGGGTGGCCTTGAGCGTGAAGAGGCGGAGGACGAATGTTTCTAACTCGTCACGCGGCATTTGCAACGCCGCCTCCAATAACTGGTCCGTTTCGATTTGGATCGTTGGCATAGCAATTACTCCTGGCTGAAGACGCGCTAATGATAAACCGCACGGCGCGGCATTGGCCAACGAAAAGACGTGCTAGAGGAGAGATGATGCAAACATTCTGGCACAATCTCGGAACCGGGCGCTGAAAGAGGCGAGACGACCATGAACACAAACGGAATTAGGATTGAGAGGATCGACAACATAGCGGCGCTCCGATTGGACCGGCCGCCGGCGAATGCGATTGACCTCGCGCTCGCAAAGGAGTTCGAGACCGCACTTTCAACAATCGAAGGCAACCCTGACGTCGGCGCACTTATTATCACCGGCGCCGGCAATTGCTTTTCGGCGGGGCTCGATCTAAAAGTCGTGCCCACCTACGACCGCGACCAGCAGCAGGCGATGATCATGCAAGTGAATCGCGTGTTCGGAACGCTCTACGGTTTGGGAATCCCGACGGTTGCGGCGGTGAACGGGCACGCGATCGCTGGAGGCCTGGTTCTCACGCTGGCGTGCGATTATCGCATTGGAGCCGAAGGCGACTACAAGGTCGGGCTCGCCGAGGTACGCGTGGGAGTTCCCTTTCCGGCTGCAGCAATCACGGTGGTGCGTTCAGAACTATCGAAGCCTGTCGCGCGAATGATGACATTGACGGGGCGCAACTCGATGCCGCCAGAAGCGCTCGCCCAGGGCATCTTCGACGAGCTTCAACCGCCCGATCACCTGTGGCCGCGCGCGGTGGAAGTAGCGCGAGAGCTGGCCGCGCTTCCACGCATTGGTTACGCGCGGATCAAACGCCAACTGCGGTCGAGCGCGTTGTCTCGGATCGATGACGCGATTCGAAATCGCAAGGAGCCAATGCTCGAATCGTGGCTGAGCGATGAGACTCACGCAGCGTCGGCCGAAGCATTGAAGCGACAAGACTGAACTGAGAGGCGGGCCGGGCCCGACAGATTGATTCAGTTGTTGCCGCAACACTCACACGCCGGCTCTGGGAGCCACTTTCATTCCGGCGCGCCGCGCGACGACGGTGGACCCGATGATCGCGTTAAGGTATGAATGAAACTAATTTCGGATTGCGGATTTCGAATTGCGGATTGAAAGCAATCTTCGATTCGAGTCCGCCGACAACAAGGGAGGAGAAACGAATGACAATCAGGAAATCAGGACTCGTTGGTTTTGCTGTGCTGCTTTGCATGGCGTCAGTGCTTCAAGCTCAGGAGAAAAAGCCGCGGCCCAAGATCATCGCGTTCGGCAGCGACTCGCCCGAGCGTGGAACGACACGAGTGGGCTACTGGAACAACGAGAAGAACATGGGCGCCGGGCAATTCGCGATCGACTATGGCCGGCCGGTATGGCGCAAGGAGTACGAAGACACCGCCAACTTCGACAAGATGACCAAGGGCAAAGTCTACCGCCTCGGGAGCAACTTCTGGACGACGCTGGACTCCGATATGCCGTTGACGATTGCAGGCAAGACGATCCCCGCGGGTTCGTGGTATCTGGGCCTGCATCGATCGGAAGACGGAGCGACATGGAGTCTGGTGTTCATCGACCCGGCCAAAGCTCGCGCCGCTCACGTGGATGCCTCGGAGATCGAGCGCGCGCCGATCGCGTTCAAGGCTCCAATGACCGTCGAGCAAGCGGTCGAGTCGAAAGACAAGCTGACAATCGATCTGGTTTCCCAGAAAGGGAATTTGAAGGACGTGACGTTGAAAATCGCCTGGGGCAAGATGCAGTTGAGCGCGCCGATTCAAGTCCCGGGTCTCGCCCAATAGTACAGGATACCGGGATAAGAACACTGCGCAGACTCTGAAAGCGCCGCCCCGGTTCTTTACTTTGTCCGCTTGGTCTTGCTGCGGGTTCCTTTTGGGCCCTCGTATGCTGACTTAGTGGCTGAATGCTTTGTGACCTTATCTACTTCACGTGCTGTTTTGGGTTCTGGTGCGGTGGAGACCGGTGCCACTCCGCCTCTCAGTGATTGGCTGACCTTGAACTTTACAAGCCGGCGGCCGTTCTTAGCCTTGATCCTGAACGTCCCTATTCTGTTCAGTCTAATTACGTCG
>JBGQGO010000449.1:0-5074 GCA_041497455.1 Blastocatellia bacterium
CGCGCGCCCAGGTTCGCAGCGCCCAGGAACGTCACGGCCAGCGATGTGAGCTTTTCCATCCCGATCGATAGCTCGTGCGCCAGACCGGACAACTCGTCGATCTGCGACATCTCGACGCGCACGCTCGGCGACAGCGGCTGCAATGATTCTTGTGCAAAACTCGGAGGGAGAACGGCGCTAAGATCCCCGGCCGCGCCCTTCGTGCTTGCGCCCCTTCCGGGCATTATTCGGCCTGCGGCCCTGAGCGCCGCTCCGGCTTTGCGCCACGTTGAGCGTTCGAGCCGCGCGACGCGCCCGCCAAACGGCCCGGCGATTCGTTTGACGTCGCCTTCTTTGAGCGCGGCCGCAAACACCAGCTTGAACCCGACGAGCGCCGCAGCCGTTGTTTTCTCGGGCAGAGTCGTAATCAACTCGCCGGCTGCCTCGAGCTTGCTAGCGAGGGCTCGATATTGTGTGTCGAGCTTGCCAACCTCGAACGTTACGATGATCGCGAAGAACGATCTGCCCGCGCGAACGTTCTCATTGACGCGATGCTCTTCGTATTCGGTCAGCAGCGCGCGCTCGCCTTCGGACAGATTGAGCATGCCAAGCCCGCTATCTTCTCTCCTCTCACGCTCGCGAGATTTCAATGTGATCGAAGCCAGGAGCTGACGAAGCCGTTCGAAGTCCTCTTCACTTGCGTTTCCGCGAGCCGCGCCGCCAACCAGCGCCGCCAGCCCGGCGCCGGCTTCTTGTAGCGCCGAGCTTGTTCGTTCATTCAGCGCGAGCTGACCAAGCCTCAGATCGTCGAGGATGTCCTCGAAGTCGTGAGCGAGCGATTGCACTTCGGCCAGACCCATCATCCCGGACAGTCCCTTCAATGAGTGAACAGTCCTGAAGGCTCGATTGATCAGGTTGGTATCGGGACTGTCGCCGGCGCGAGAGGCCAGCGAGTCGAGGTCGGCCAGAAGCGAGTCCAGCAACTCTTCCGACTCGGACAGGTACTCACTCAAAAGCGCCTTGTCATCGATCAAGTTATTTGCCATTTGTTATTTGCGATTTGTCATTTGTTATTGAAGCCCAGCGGACCAGATCACCGGCAAATAGAAAATAACAAATCGAGAATAGAAAATAGAAAATCCGTTACTGCTGGCTATGAGCGGCCGTCGCCGTCTGATTGCCCTCGAGATCGCGCTTGATCGCGTCGAGTATGCCGTTGATGAATTGAGTTGCTTCGAACGTCGAGAAGCGCCTCGCTATTTCGAGCGCTTCATTTATCACCACGGTTTTTGGCGTGTCCGCTTCGTAGAGGAACTCGTAGATGGCGAGCCGAAGGATATTCCGATCAACGACTGCCATTCGCTTGATGCGCCAGTGCTCGGCGCGCCGCTTAATCAGGTCGTCTATCTCGTCGAGGCGAGAGATCGCGCCCAGCGCGAGCTTGTTCGAGAAATCGCGAGCGACATTGCCCATATCATCCCCGAACGACTCCCAGTAGCTGCTGGCCAACTCGTCAACGGGCGGCTGTGCAATGTCGTATTGAAAGAGCATCTGTAAGGCGCAGATGCGCGCCTTACGCCTGGCGCCCATAATTCAAAACCTGCTGCTAACCAGAGTGTTACTCCAAAGCGTCCAGCTTCAGAATTCACGGTACAGATTGACTAGCTCGACGGCGGTTATCGCCGCGTCGAATCCTTTGTTGCCCGACTTCGCTCCGGCGCGATCTATGGCCTGTTCGAGATTGTCTGCGGTCACCACTCCCAGAGTGATGGGGAGGTTTGTTTCAAGAGAGACGTTGGCGATGCCTTTGATGACTTCGGCGGCTATGTACTCATTGTGAGAAGTCTCACCGCGAATAACGACGCCGAGACAAACAACCGCGTCGTATTCGTCGCTCATCGCCGCTCGCTTGGCGGCCATTGGCAATTCAAAAGAACCCGGAACGCGAATGATCGTGATCGCGTCGCTCGAAGCGCCGAGCCTTTCGAGCGCATCAACGGCGCCGCCGATCAATCGGCTGACTATGAAGTCATTCCAGCGGCTTGCGACAATTGCCACTCGAAGCCCTTCTGCGTTGAGTCGCCCCTGGATCGTCTTAGCCAATCAACCTCTCCTCTTCTACTGGCCCGGAGCTTTGTCGCTCACCTGAGGCATCACTGAAATCGATCTCATCAGCTTCCCCACATCCACTCGATCGCTCTGGGCATTTCTGTCAATCATCAACTGCGCAACGAGTATAAGTTCGGGTATATAGAGTGTCAAGGAAACGCTCAAACGTAGGTTTCAACACGTCGCAGTTGCCGGTTTGTTTTGGACTGCGCCGCCCTCGCGGCGCAGTCCAAAAAGGCGTTCGCGCGGCCGCGTCTCTGGACACGTGAAAAGCGCATCTGTTAGTTTAGACCCGGTGTGCTCCCGTAGCTCAGTTGCATAGAGCGTCCGCCTCCTAAGCGGAAGGTCGCGCGTTGGAATCGCGCCGGGGGCACCATTCAAATTTCCCAAGAACTCATTCCTGGTATTTGACACAACTGACTTGGCGCTGTAAGGGCGGTCGCTCTTTTGGATCACGCGCCGGATGCGGACGCATTGCTTGAACGCCGCGTTGCTGGCGGCTGGGTTCCTACTCCCACCCAGATGCGCGGCGGCGATGTAATACTGGGACACGCGGCGTGTCTCTACACTCAACCGTAGTACTCAAACTCTGAGGAAGAAATGTCAAACCCCCTATTCGATCTAACAGGCAAGGTGGCAATTGTCACCGGCTCTACCAAGGGCATTGGACGCTCGATCGCCGAAGCATTGGCTCGCGCGGGCGCCAAAGTCGTCATCTCGAGCCGGAAGGCCGACAAGTGCGAAGAGGTCGCCAACGCCATCAAAGCTGAAGGGCTCGAGGCGACGGCCATCCCTTGTCACATCGGCAAGCGAGAGGACGTCGAGCATCTCGTCTCCGAAACCAGAAAGCGTTACGGCAAGATCGACGTTCTGGTCTGCAACGCAGCCGTCAACCCCTACTACGGCCCGATGTCCGGCTTGACCGATGATGCGTTCACCAAAGTCATTGACTCAAACGTCCGCAGCAACCTCTGGCTCTGCAACCTCGCGATCCCCGAAATGGCGGAGCGAAGAGACGGCAGCGTGATCATTGTTTCCAGCATCGGCGGACTCCGAGGCTCGCAGCATCTTGGCATCTACGCAATCTCGAAGGCTGCTGATTTTCAGTTGGCTCGAAACCTCGCTGTTGAATGGGGGCCGGAAAACATCCGCGTCAATTGCATCGCGCCGGGACTTGTCCGGACCGACTTCGCCCGCGCGCTTTGGGAAAATCCTGAGATGTTGGCCAAGGCTGAAGCTATCACACCGCTGCGCCGAATCGGGGAGCCCGATGACATCGCAGGCGCGGCAGTTTTCCTTGCGTCACGCGCGGGCAATTGGACGACTGGCCAGGTGATTGTTGTCGACGGCGGCGTGACGATCGGCGCCGGATGACTGCGCGTTTCGGCTCGCGCCAATCAAAGAAGCGTGGTTAACTAAGCGCTATGCTTGACGTGGGCGACCAGGCTCCAAGCTTCTCTCTCACACGACTCGACGGAACCTCGGCGCGACTTGAGAGTGGCACACAGTCCAAGTCGCGCCTGCTTGTTTTCTTCGAGACCGACTGTCCGACGTGCCGGCTCGCGATCCCTTACATCAATCGTCTCTCGCGCGAGCTTGGAGAAGGATCGGAGATTCTCGGCATATCTCAAGACGGTGAGCATCCGACCCGCGAGTTGGTCGAGCAAGCTCAGATTGAATTCCCCGTCGCGCTTGATAGCGACCTCAGTATCACTAAGCTCTACGATCCCGTTGCCGTCCCGACGCTCTTTCTCATAGGCGCCGCCGGGCGCATCGTTCAAACTCTAAGCGGCTTCGATAAGCGCGCTTTGAATGAAATCGCTACGGCGATGGCCGGTGCGCCTCTCACCATAGCCGAGCCCTTTGACGGCGCGCCCGAAACCAGGTTCGGTTGCACGTCGCGCCACCTTGAAGCATCCAGCGAAGGAGAACTCGCCGCAGCGGCGAACCCCTATTTGAAGCGAGCCGCTCGCGCTTCGCGCATCGAGCTGGATGACTCGATCGACCCCTTCGAATACTGCTTGGCGTTTGGCGATCCGCTGCCGGTGATTCCGCCAACCGTCGAGCGAGTCGAGCGCATGCTCGCGGCGAGCCAGCTTCCGCCCGATGAAGTCGTCGCGCTCATTCCGCCTAACTACGGAGCCGCGACTGTCGAGAAGATCGCCGCCAACGCGGTGATGGCAGGATGTAAGCCTGAGATGATGCGTGTGCTGATCCCGCTAGTGCGCGCCGTGTGCGACGAGCGTTTCAACATTCACGGCGTGCAGGCGACCACTCACTTCGCAGCTCCGCTCGTTATCGTCAACGGGCCGATTCGCGGCGAGCTGGGCTTCGCTTGTGGCAGCAATGTCTTCAGCAACGTCGCCCGCGCGAACAGCACGCTGGGCCGCGCGTTGCAGTTGATCCTGACGAATCTCGGAGGCGCGCGGCCGGGCGAGATCGATATGTCCACGCTCGGAAACGCGGGCAAGTTTTCTTACTGCATCGCAGAGAACGAAGAGGAAAATCCCTGGGAGCCCTTGCACGTCGAGATGGGTTTCAAGCAGGAGCAGAGCACCGTGACTTTATTTGCCGGTGAAGCCCCTCACGGCGTCAGCGAACATATGGCGCGTGAGGGAACGCAGATTCTGAAGACTATCAGCCGCGCGCTCGCCACGGTGTGGTCGTATCGCGTATGCGCCGGCGTCGAAGCGATGGTCGTGCTTTGCCCCGAGCACGTGAAGACGCTTCGGCGGGACCTCTTCACGAAGCAGGCGGTGCGCGAGTTCTTGTTCGAGAATACTGCGATTCCGATTCGACACTATGAGCAGAACCCCGGCGAAGGTACTCAGCATGTGAAGCTCTACAAGCAAACGGTGATCGACGGCGAGCCGTGCTATTTGAAGTTCACGGATCCTTCGGCGATCAAGCTCGTGGTCGCGGGAGGAACGGCCGGCAAGTTTTCAGCCGTGATCGGAAGCTGGGCGGCCGGCCCTAGAGGCAGTCA
>JBGQGO010000450.1:0-5073 GCA_041497455.1 Blastocatellia bacterium
GCGGCCCATGCACCCCGACCACCAGGGTCAACTCGATGTCCGCAGTGCGGCTTGGGCCTGTGATAAACGTGATCGCACTGCTCAAGTCTCTGCCCTCGGCCTCAGCCTCGCCGCGCAGAAGCGGAAACAGATCGCTCAACCCCGAGAGGACTTGTTCAGGCTTCATCACGGCTATGTGCACCGGCGGCAGCAGCGAGATCGAGCGGGCCTGTCCTTTGCGCCCAAGCAAAACCAGCGTGCCCGTATCGGCGAGCGCGTAATCCACACCCGACACACCGACCTCCGCTACCGCCGTCCTCCGGATGAACTCTGGGCCGGTCGCCTCGGTCAGAAGCTCAATGCCCTTTTCTTCCAGCCTTCGGGGCACATCAATACCATCGATGATCTGCCCTTCCCAGGCCACAATTGTTCTTGCTTCGCAAACCGAAGCAACCTGTTCGATGTATTGAAACGCGGACTCGACGTTTACCGCCCTGTGGAAGCGCCCTCCAATTCGTGTCAACTCAGACTCGAATTGCTCAACCAATTCACCGCGCCGCTGCTCGCAGTTCTTCCTGATTTCAGAAATCAAATCCTCGAGCTGACTCGACGCTGAAGCAACGGCCTCGCCACCCACCGGGCCTGATTTCCCTTCCCTGTGCAGCGCGCGCCTTACGTCCCCGAGTATTTCTTCTCTCGCGCTTCTAGCAGTCACTGAAAACCTCATCGCGAATACGTGCGCAGGCTGAAGCCCGCGCTACTTCTCGTCGTCCCACATCGAACGAAAAGATCTCCGGGCAAGCGCCGGGAAATCTCTATTCTGCGTCCATCCGCCCAGCGCGAACGGCAGCCGTTTGAGTTTGCCATCCTCCAAAAACGGTCCCTGCAGAAACGCCGGCACCCTGAAAGCCAGGTTGTAGATGATGCGGTGGCGCATCGCGAAGGCCCAGAGCTTTATCGCGAGCTTCTCGACCAGCGGCGGTCCTCCGCCGTCGTGTTTGCCTTCGGACCAGTCGCTCCGCAGCTTCAACAGGATTCGCGGAATATCGATTCGCACCGGGCAAATCTCGCGGCAAGCGCCACACAACGTCGACGCGAAGGGCAAGTGTTTGGACTTTTCCAGTCCGGCGAACGCGGGCGTTATCATCGAACCGATCGGCCCCGAGTACACGGACCCGTAGGCGTGTCCGCCGATCTTTTGATACACCGGGCACACGTTCAAGCACGCTCCGCAGCGCAAGCAGTAAAGCGCCTCGCGCATCTCTTCATCCGCCAGAATTCGCGTGCGGCCGTTATCGAGAATGATCAGATGAAACTCTTCGGCGCCGTCGGCCTCTCCGGCTCTCCGCGGACCGGTGATCAATGACACGTAGCTCGACATCTTCTGGCCGCTGGCGCTCCTGGCGAGTATCTTGAGAAACACCGCCAAATCGTCGAGCGACGGGACCAGCTTTTCTATTCCCATCAACGCTACGTGTATTCGCGGCAGCGAAGTGCTCAGCCTGATGTTGCCTTCGTTTTCGACCAGCACGATCGTGCCGGTACCGGCTACCGCAAAATTAGCGCCGGTGATCCCCATGTCCGCACTCAGGAACTTCTCTCGCAGCCGTTTCCGCGCGACGACGGTCATCTCTTCGGCTTCTTTCAGGTTCGCGACGCCTAGCTTGTCGGCGAACAGCTCCGAGATGTCTCCCTTTGATTTGTGAATCGCGGGAGCCAGGATGTGTGAAGGTTTCTCGTGCGCCAGTTGGACGATGTATTCCCCCAGGTCCGTCTCTACCGCTTCGATGCCCGCGTGTTCGAGCGCCTCGTTCAGTTCGATCTCCTCGGTCACCATCGACTTGGCTTTGACGACTAGCTTGACGTTGTTCTTGCGCGCGAGTTCGAGAACGATCGCGCGGGCCTCCGCGCCGGTTCTCGCCCAGTGAACGGTCCCGCCGAGGCGCACAACGTTTTCCTCTAGCTGAGTAAGATAAGCGTCGAGATTGCCGATGGTCTCTTCTTTGATCTCGCGCGCGCGGCCGCGCAGAGCCTCGCCGTCCGGCAGTTCAGCGAACAGGAGGTTGCGCATAACGGTGAAGCCGGTGAGCACCCGCAGCCGCGTTTGCAGAGTCTTGTTCTGCACGGCTGCCGTCGAGTCTTGAATGAATGATTCAGAGGTTACGTGCATAAGAGTAAGTAGCATAGACTTCAGTCTGTGTGCCTGGGTATCTCGCGCTGTTCCATCGAACCACCCGGCACACAGACTAAAGTCTATGCTACGTTTTCGCCAGCAGCTCGGCTATGTGCATCGTCCTCGCCGCCGCGGATTGCCTGCTCAAGCCCCCGGCTATGTGCATCAAACAGCCAACGTCGCAGGCGACCACCACAGCGGCCTCGCTCTTTTCGATGCTGTCGATCTTATCCTGAAGTATGCCGCCGGAAATGTGCGGATACTTGATCGAAAACAACCCGCCGAACCCGCAGCAGGCCTCAGCGCGTTCGAGCTCAACTAACTCGATTCCCTTTACCGCACGGAGCAGACGCTGAGGCTCGGTCCTCACATTCAGCTCGCGTAATAAATGACACGACTGGTGCAGCGCGACTTTGCCCTGATAGGCCGCGCCCACGTCCTCGACACCCAGAACGTTGGCGAGGAACTCGGTGAGCTCATACGTCCGCGATGCGAGCAATTCGGCGCGCTTGCGCCAGTCGGGATCATCCTTGAACAGCTCCGGGTAGAAGACCCTGACCATGCCCGTGCAGGAGCCCGACGGCGCCACGACGTACTCGCTGTTTTCGAAGATCCCGATGAAGCGCTTCGCAAGCTCGCGCGCCTCGCTGCTGAAGCCGCTGTTGAATGCCGGTTGCCCGCAGCACGTCTGCTCGGGCGGAAAGTCGACTTCAACGCCGAGCCTGCGAAGCACGCTGACCGCGCTCATCCCCACCTCGGGAAAGAACTGGTCCACCAAACATGTGACGAACAGCGAGACTTTCATTCCTTATTAGCCAACCCTTCAAACTTGAAGCGCGCCCTCTGCTCTTCATTCAGCACGGCGTTGATAGCTTCCATATCTCCAGCGAGTCCTGTGATCGGCAGAAGGTCGCACAATTTGCCGGACGCTTATTCTAGCATCAAGCGCAAGTTTGTGAACCGGCCTCGCAGTGTCCGGCTTCGGGAATGCGAACACCGCCATTTGTTATCAGCCCGCGCCCGCCTTAGAACGGCTTGGGCAGGTGAGAATAGAATCTTATTGAAAGTTGATTTCATCACATGTATAATCGGCCCGCCGAATGTAGCAAAACCTTCTGGACTCGCTCGGAGAGGAGCAAACACGAATGCACACCTTGATAAAATGCCTGGCGCTCATTTTCTGTTTATGCGCGGCGATCTACGTAGTTGGCCCAACGTTCGTTGAAGGGCATATGGTTTATGCCGATTCAAGTGGAAATGTCGCTCCGCAGACTGATGTAAAAACGGCGCAGTGCCCGGACGCGAAAGAGAGCTCGCTGCCGCTGCCCACTTCCATGTCGCCGGACGATTTCCACGACAAGCTACTCGCTTTCCTGCAAAACACCGAATACGTGAAGCTGCATTGGTGCGTAGACAAAGGTGTGCGCGACACCGGGCCTTTCGTTGACTCGACCTACCTCGGCACTCATCCGGCGGTGCGTGTCTATTATTCGCCCGCCGTCATGAAATGGCTGGTCAACGGCCGCCTCGACGACATACCGGACGGCGCGATGATCGTGAAAGAGATGTACGCTCCGGGTCCCGCTGCTCGATACGAAGGACAGCCGCTAACGCCTTCATCGTGGACGGTGATGATCAAAGATGGAAAGGCGTCAAAGGACGGATGGTTCTGGGGCGGGCTGTGGGCGAGCAACCCCCCGATGCCCAAGCCGAGCGACAGCTACAAGCCGCCGTTCAACGTGCTCAATGAAGGCTTCGGGCTCACGTGTCTGCACTGCCACGCGTCTTCGGAGAAGGAATTCACGTTCGCTTCGACAAAGAACCTCAAAGGCTTTCCGGGAAACCCTCTCAGCTTTTTCATCGACAACACCTGGAGAACCGCCCCGTCGCAAGCCGACGAGCCCAAGATGCTCGCGCATATCGCGCCGGGTCACAAGAGGCTCATGCTCAAACTCAGGCCGCACGTCGACCTGGCCACCCACGCCGAGTTTTTAAAATTCTTCAAAGAGGTTCCGATCCCCGGCGGGGTTCAGGTTCAGGTGATGCCCGCGGAAACGTACGATCACGTCGTCGCCGGGCACGCCGGAGCCGAAGAGTTCATCACTTCTGACTCCTGCATGTCTTGCCACAGCGGCAACGCGTGGTTCGGATCGAAGTACACGATGATTCTAGAAGGTGGTACGCCAAACCCGGTCAACGTTTCGCCTTACGGTGAATGGCGATGGTCGCCGATGGGATTGGCCGGCAGAGATCCGATCTTCTACGCGCAACTCGACAGCGAGCTGGCTTATTTGAAAGACAGACCGGCGGATCAGCAGGCAGTCATCAACACCTGTTTTCGTTGTCACGGCGTGATGGGCAAGCGCCAGCTTGACGCCGATCACGGTTATGATCCCGCTTCGCCGGATAACAAAGTTCCCGAGCCCAACTTCAAACTAGATTGGGTCTACAACACCGACCTCACAAGCAAAGACTTCAAGTACGGGGCGCTCGCCCGCGACGGCGTGAGCTGCGCCTCCTGTCATCACATAGTCAGAGACAAGAACCTGGGTCCGGACGCGCTCCAGTCTTTCCTGGCGCACAACATCACCGGCCAGTTCACGACCGGCAAAGCGGGCGAAGTATTCGGCCCGTTCGAAGACAAAGACATCTCGATACATCCGATGAAGGGATCGCTCGCAATCGAGCCCAAGTACAACGACTACGTCAAGGACTCGCGCTTGTGCGGCAATTGTCACACGATCAATCTGCCGGTCATGGATCAGAAACCGTTCGGGCACTCGCTCGAGCAGGTGACTTATCTCGAGTGGCTGAACAGCGAGTTTCAAACCGACTTCAAACCGGGCCCCAACGCCAAGTCCTGCCAGGATTGTCATATGGCGACGAGCTACGCCAACGCTCAGAACAAAGTCAATGTGAAA
>JBGQGO010000451.1:0-5072 GCA_041497455.1 Blastocatellia bacterium
CAATCTCGCTCTTCTTGAAGGACTCTATGTCCATGAACTTCTCCAGAAAGAGTTCCTTGGACACGTTCAGACGGACTACGCCCAACGCGGCGACTTCTCTTTTGTCGCTCGTTTTTGGCAGCTTGGCCACGATCTTTCCGAGCTCAATAGCTGCAAGGTCCTCTTTGGAGAAATTGAAATATTTCTGCAAGAAGCCATGAGGCTGTCTTGAATTGGTCTGCATCCAGACCGGCGCCGTGCTCAGCAGAAGCACCAGAAGCGCGCAGTGCGTTCTTGCAACGCCATGGTTCATTAGTCGGTCTCCCCTCAGGCTCTGGCCGCTGGCGCGCGAACCGTGAGCACAGGGCAGGCCGCCAGTCGAACTACTTTCTCGGCGACTGAGCCGAACAGGAGGCGCCGAAATCCCGTCATTCCGGTGGTGGCGATGACGATCAAGTCGGCGTGCTCGTCTTCGGCGATGCGTACCAACTCGTGACCGGGGTCTCCGTGCCCGATCACCGTTCGCACCTTCAAGCTTTTCGGAATGCGTTGCTCGATCATCTCTCGAAGCTTACGCGCAGCATCGGCGTGAAGACCTCGCTCGTACTCAGGGATCTCGAAGACGAAGTTCGGATCGGTGGGGAGCGGCGGTACCGCCGGCACAACATTAGTCACGCACAATTCGGCGCCGAATTGCGTCGCGAGCTCGATCGCGTAGGTCAGTCCTTCGTATGATGGCTCGCTAAAATCGGTTGGGCACAGGATTGTTTTGATGGTTAACATATGGCTCCTTTCTCGACGTCCGCTCTTGCAGACGTGGGTTTCGCCGCAACGGAAGCCGGCGCACGCGAGTCGGGCGGCCGGCCAACATCTCTAGCGACTCTCGGTGACCCGCTGCCGAATCACCTCGACCGAACAATGCGCGTGCATTGCGACGGCTTCGGCGACGCTTCCGATGAGAAGCCGCGTGATCCCGCGAAGCCCTTGCGAGCCGACGACGATCAAGTCAGCGCCCCACTCTTTTGCTTCATCGACGATAGCTTCTCTCGCAAACCCTGTGAGCACGAACCCACTAACCTTCAGGCCCGCCTCGCCTATCGTTTTTTCGGCAGCCAAGACGGCATCGCGCGAGTGCCGTGTCGCTTCTTCGCGCAGGCTGTCCACCAGCACGGCGTCGACGTACCCCGGTTCGATTGCAGGTATGATCACTTCGGCCACGCTTATGACTTTGATGGCGCTGCCCTCGGGCCACGGCCGCGCGGCTACCGAACGCGCGGCGGCGAGGGAGAATTCGGAACCGTCCGTCGCAAGGAGTATCTTCATCTTCCGCGCATCGGCCGGCCTATCGGAGATCGATGTTCGCACGACCTCCACTGAGCACGGCGCGCTTCGAAGGACTGCTTGCGCGACGCTTCCCATCAGGAAGCGAGTGATGGCGCGTTGTCCGTGGGACCCGACGACAATCAGGTCCGCGCCCCACAGTTTGGCGTATTCCGTGATTGCGGCACGGGGATGGCCCTGAACTACGTGAGTAGAGGTTTCGACTCCTCGCGCCGTCAGCCGCTCGGCGGCGATCTTGACCGCCGCTTGCGCCGCCGCAGTAGCGGTCTGCACCAGCGCCGGGATGACCAGGATGTTAGGTTGCTCGACCACGTTCAGAACACAGACCCTGGCGCTTGGAGGCCACGGCCGCGCTACCATCTCGTTTACGGCAGTCTCCGATGAGACTGAATGGTCAATGGCTAGAAGAATGTTCATAGGGTTTCCTAGGCGACTCAGCTCTGTACAGTCGCGCGTTCTTTGGCCTCGATGGCTACGTCGAGCGCAGACGTCAAATACTCAATACAGCCGTTCAGCGTGGCGAGTTCCGGATAGCTGGCCTCCGGAATCTCGACGTTCAGTTCTTTGTGAAGCCCAATCGCGAAGTTGAGGAAGTCCATCGAATCGATGTCCAACTGATCGCGCAACGCCACGTCGGGTTCGATCTGAGACAGGTCTGCTTCGGGAGCTATGCTACCGAGCGTGCGCTGAACGGCCGCTTTGATCTGATCTCTCGTCATAGCTTGTCCGGCTCCTGCATTAGTCGATCAACGGCTGCGAGGAACAGCGCGCCTCGGTGTCCATCGCTCACGCGATGATCGCCTGATAGCGTGGCATTCACCACTGGCCGCGAGTCGATCTGTCCTTCTTCGGACCAGGGACGCTCGACGATCTTACCAAAGCCGACGAGCGCAACCTGCGGGGGATAGATAATGCCGAACACTGTCTCGACACCCTCTTCGCCTAAGCTGGTAACAGTGATAGTAGGATCGGAGATCTCCGAGCTTCTGAGCTTGCCCGCTCGCGCTCGCTTCACAAGATCGAGAAACTTCTTCATCAAGTCGTCAATGTTCTGGTGATCCGTGTTGTGAAGAGCAGGGGCGATCAGACCGCCGCCGCGCAAGGAGATCGCCACTCCGACGTTGATCTCGGAACTGGGTGTCGCTCGTCCGTCCGTACAGATGGAATTCAGTTCGGGTACTTCCCGCAGAGCGAGAGCTACTGCCTTGACGAGCAGCACTCCGTAGAGAAGCCGATTCTCAACCGGCCGCTTCAGATTCTCAGCAGCAAGCCACTGCATCGCGCGGCTCATATCGATAGTCGTGCTCAGATAGTAGTGAGGAATCTCTCTCTTTGACCGGGCCATCGCTGCTGCGATTGCCTGGCGCATCCGCGCTTGCCGGCCGATCGCAAGCTCAGGCTGAATCGGCTGTACCGATTTTGCTGCTGCCGCGCGCTCGACGTCTTGACGCGTGATGCGACCCGCCGGGCCCGTTCCCGTCACGGTCGACGGATCGACGCCCAGCTCTGATGCAAGCTTCTTCGCTGCCGGCGAGATTCGGAGACGAGCGGCTTCGTCTCGCGTAGCGGAAGTCAAACGCCTGCCCGGCGGAGAGACTTCGGTGGGCTGCGGCGCGGCGGCGCGTATCTCGGACGGAGCCGCTACGAGAGGCTTTCCCTCCTCGCGAATGATTGCGAGCACTGTTCCTATAGGAACTTTGTCGCCAGGCTGCACGAGAAACTTTTCGATCACGCCGCTAGTGAATACCTCAACCTCAATGTCAGCCTTGTCTGTTTCCACATCGGCGATGATCTCGCCGCGCTTTATAGAATCGCCCGGCTTCTTGCGCCATGCGATCAGCTTGCCGGCGCTCATATCCGCGCCGAGTGTTGGCATCACGAATTCCGCCATCGGCTAGAACATCCCTTGAACCGTGCTTACGATTGTCTCCGTGCGTGGCAAGGCCGCTTCTTCCAGGTGCTTCGCATAAGGCATCGGGACTTCGGCGCTGCACACGCGCGCTACGGGCGCATCCAGATCGTCGAAGGAGCCTTCCATAATCTGCGCGCTGATCTCTGCCGCGAAGCTGCCTGTGCGCCACGCTTCGTCGATGACTACTGCGCGGTGCGTCTTCGCGACCGAGCTCAATATGGTCGCCGTGTCGAGTGGACGAAGCGTGCGCAGGTCAATGACTTCAGCGTCGATTCCTTCTTTGGCCAATTGCTCCGCTGCTTGCACAGTTTTTCCCAGCGAACCGCCGTAGGTGATCAACGTGACGTCTTCGCCTTGCGTTCTAACCACGGCGTTGCTGATATCAACCGGGCCTGCAGTCTCGTCGATCTCACCTTCGAGCGGATACAGCGTCGCGTGCTCAAAGATGAACACCGGGTCCGGCTCCAAAAGTGCGGCAAGCAACATCCCTCTCGCGTCCTCGACGGTCGCAGGCGCCAGCACGCTGATGCCCGGAATGTGCGCGTACCAGCCTTCGAGACTGTGCGAATGCTGGGCGGCGAGCTGCCGCCCGCCGCCGCTCGCCATGCGAACCACAAGCGGCACGCTGTACTGGCCTCCGGACATGTGCCTGAGCGTCGCAGCGTTGTTTAGAATCTGATCAAGCGCGAGCAGGCTGAAGTTGACGGTCATTATTTCAACGATTGGGCGCATGCCGCCGAGCGCCGCTCCGATTCCCGCTCCGACGAACGTCGATTCGGACAGCGGCGTATCGCGAATGCGCTCCGGTCCAAACTCTTCCAGCAGTCCAAGGCTCACCGCGAACGCGCCGCCATAACGGCCAACGTCTTCGCCCATGAGAAAGACTCGTGAATCCCGCCTCAGCGCATCGCGTAGCGCAGAACGAACGGCTTCGCGGTAAGTCATCTGTTTCATTGAACTGCCTCACCTCCTATGAAAGAGTTCGTAGTACGGCCTTTAGGCGGAAGTTCGTACTTGGTCACAGTCCGGTCATTGTGCTACAAACTTCCGCCTAAAGGCCGTACTACGAACTGGTTCGATTGGTGTATGCACATCCTTCATCAGGTCTTCGACTGGCTCCCATGACCCGGCTTCGGCAAAAGCAACCGCGTGTTCGATCTCGTCGCTGACTATCGCCTCGATCTCTGTCTGGCCGGCATCGGGCAGCAATCCGCTTTCCCGCAGGCGGGTTTCAAAGGTCGCGATGGGATCGCGCTTCTTCCACTCCTCGATTTCGTCCTTCGAGCGGTACAGATCAGGGTCGGACATCGAATGCGCGCGATAGCGATAGGTGCGTACCTCGAGCAAGTACGGGCTTCCGCTTTCGCGCACCAACTCGGCAGCCCGCCGCGCTGCGGCTTCCACAGCGAGCACGTCCATGCCGTCGACCGCGTCAGACGCAATGCCGTACGCCTGAGCCTTGAAGCTGATGTCGGTCTGCGACTGGTGACGTGCGAGCGCGGTGCCCATCGCGTACAGGTTGTTCTCGCACAGGAACAGCACCGGAAGCTTCCACAACGCAGCGAGGTTGAGCGACTCGTGGAACTCGCCTTCTGCTACCGCTCCATCGCCGAAGAAACACGCAGTCACCGCCGGCCGGCTTTGGAGCTTATCAGCAAGCGCCAAACCGACGGCTATCGGCAACCCACCTCCAACGATCGCGTACCCGCCGAAGAAACGCCGCGGCTTATCGAAGAAGTGCATCGAGCCACCGTGCCCCCGACTGCAGCCGGTCGCCTTGCCGTACATCTCGGCCATCAATGAGCCCATCGGAATCCCGCGCGCGAGCGCGTGGCCGTGC
>JBGQGO010000452.1:0-5068 GCA_041497455.1 Blastocatellia bacterium
CTTCTGTCCGCCGACTGCGCAGCATGCGCTTCGGCAGGGGCGCACGGCTGCCGGCAACATCGTGGCGGCAATACGCGGCGGGAAGCGCAGCGAGTTTACGTTCGGCGGACTCGGCCAGATGGGCGCGCTTGGGCATCACTCGGCGGTCGCGCAGATCATGGGCGTGAACATCAGCGGCTTTCTCGCCTGGTGGATGTGGAGAACGATCTACCTGATGAAGCTGCCGGGTTGGGGCCGCCGCTTGAAGGTCGCTTCGTCGTGGACGCTCGACTTGCTGTTGCCGGCCGAGCTTGTCGAGTTGAAGCTCACCGGTTCGGTGGGCATCACGCAGGAGCACTTCGAGCCAGGTGAAGAAGTCTTTCATCAAGGCGACCTCGGCGATCGCATCTACATCATCGTCAGCGGCCAGGCGGAAGTAGTGCGCGAAGACGGGGACATGGAAGTTATGCTTGCGCGGCTCGGAGCCGGTGAGTACTTCGGCGAGATGGCCTTGTTGAAACAGAGCACTCGCGGCGCGACCGTTCGCTGTACGGCTCCGATGGACACCTTGAGCTTGCCCAAGCGCGAGTTCAGCATGCTCGCGGCTTATTTGCCGCAGATGCGCGAGACGCTTGAAGGCGTGATGGAGCAACGCGCGCGGTCGAATGCGCAGAAGTCAGTGGGCGGTTGAACGGCGTATGTCGGCGTCGTGAATCGGAGTGAATCGTGCTCTGAAGCCGCTGCTTGTTTTATCCTGCCGATACCGTACAATTGAGCGCGAGGAACCAATCACGAGTGCTACCTACCTCAGCGATGACGGGCTCGAGCGAGCGGTACGCCTGTTGTCTCGCCGCGACGGAGATCTGCGACGCGTCGTGAAGCAGTTCGGAGCGCCGCCGATGTGGGCGCGCGAGTCGGGATTCTCGACTCTCCTTCACGTCATCCTCGAGCAACAAGTCTCGCTAGCCTCTGCGAAGTCGGCTCATAACAAGCTGCTTGAAGTCGCGTCTCCGCTTACACCGCAGCGGTTCCTCAGACTGGATGATACAACACTGAAAGCCGTCGGGTTCAGCCGCCAGAAAACTTTGTACGGACGCGAGCTCGCTCGCTCGATTGTTGAGGGCCTGCTCGATCTCGACGCCTTGAGTTCGATGGACGACGCTGCGGTAAGATCCGAGTTGATCAAGATCAAAGGCATCGGACGCTGGACGGCGGATATCTATTTGCTGATGGTGCTGCGCCGGCCTGACATCTGGCCGGCGGGAGATCTCGCCCTGGCGGTCGCAGCGCAGAAGGTCAAGCGTCTACAGACTCGCCCTACGCCGGAGGAACTCGACGAGATGAGCGCGGCGTGGAAGCCGTGGAGAGCAGTCGCCGCGCGGATACTGTGGCATTACTACCTGAGCGAGGTAGCATAGACTTCAGTCTGTGTCTGGCGCTGTGGCTGCTTCGACCGCTCGTTCCGGCGCGCGCTCGCGAGTAGCGATACTGAGAACCGTCTTTTACCAGCTTCTTATGTCGCGCGCGAATGATCCGAAGCCATCAGGAAAACAGCGCTCGAATTCATCGATGATCTGAACCAGTCGCTTTGCTCCTTCGATCGCACACACCATCCGCACGTCGCTGGATGGACGATCCGTGCCGTAGACATCCTGCTTGAGCTGAAATCTGAGTGCTCGCGTCCTGGCGTCCGGTCTCTGAATTAGCGTTGCCTCAATTGCACGAGGGTCGATTCCGCATAGCAGCCACGCTTCGAGTGCAGGAACGGCAAGCCCAAAAGCCGTCTTGAGCGGCGCGCGGCCCGGAATCTTAGTCAGACCATTCTGGACTTGATCCGCAACCAACCGCAATTGGCACAGACGGCATTTTTGGTTTGCGCCATCGTGCGGAACGTGCGCCAGCCGGTGAGTCGCGGAAGCGTCGGAATCTACGATTACGGCAAGCGCGTCAGCATCGGTTTGATAGTGGAGTTTTCTCAGAACGGCTGGCAAGACGCCGGGAAACTGAGACCATCCGGTTGCACGGAACGGTGGAGCAACGTGCTCGGTCTGAATTCCAAGGACCCCGTCAACCAGAATGCGCACCGCTGCCTCGTCTTCCGGAGATTCGCTGAGTACGACGAGCTTCATGGGTGAGAAGGCACTCCCCCAAGAACGCCACTATACCAGGCGTCCCCAAGTTGTGTGTCTCCCAAGATTTCATCAATATCCGGTCGGTCGGAGAGGCGCTCGAAGCGTACGTCCAGTCCTAGCTTGTCGGCAATAACCACCTCTTCAGGGTGGTCTTTGAACAGATCCAGAAAGTAGGGCGAGTGCGTGGTCGCAATCACCTGAACGGGATCGCGCTTCTCTCCGTAGTTCTCGGGGTAGCTCAACCGGTACATAGCATCTTGGACCTCGCGAAGCAGTCTGGGATGAATACCACGATCTGGTTCCTCCAAGCAGACGATTGGTGGGGGATCTGGAATGTAGGCGAGCGTGAGCATCGCTAACGCGATGAGAGTTCCCTGTGAAAGCTCGGATGCTCGTATCTTGTGATGGCCTTCGCTAGTGCGAAGTAAAAAGCCCTGATGTCCTCCTGAATGCGTCTCAAAAAGGATCTGCTCGAATTCCGGGAGCCAACGGGCCAGTTCTTCGTTCAAAGCGTTGAATCGCTCCGGCTCAGCATCACGTAGCTGGTGGAGAACTCCCGCAAGGTTCCGGCCATTCGACCCCAACGTCATGTTTGGTTCAAGCGGGGTTGGAGCGGCAATAGACGGTGCGTCGAAAGAAAAAATTCGAATCGCACTCAGAATGTTGTCGAGTTTGTCGGTCAAAACCTGTACCACATCACCTGGGACCTCTTCATCGAAATCCGTCTGCTTGACATGTTCGCCCGTAGGCCCCCAAGTGGCGTACGTTATGCTTCCCGCAAAAGTCCCTCCCCAATGCAGAACCACTTCCACGTTGTTGTGGACTCCGAGACCAACGGTCGCAATCTTGTTGAAGTCAAGCAATCCCATATTGCCAGCCGCTAGTAGTGCCCATAGGGCAGTACTCTTACCGCTTCCATTTGGCCCGACAATTAACGTGAAGCGTCCTAACGGAAGTGTCGTATCTCGGAGGGCCTTCAGGTTTCTGAACTGTACGGCTTCAATCATACGGTCTCCATCTGGCCTGAATCGTACCACAGCGATTTCGCAAACCCAACGATGATCGCGATCGCGAATGTATGCGATATCAGGACTTCTCTAAAGAATCAACATCGCGTCGCCGTAGCTGTAGAAGCGATACTCGCGCTCGATCGCGTGCCGGTAAGCTTTCAGAATCAACTCACGTTCTGCGAACGCACTCACCAACATTAGAAGCGACGAGCACGGTAAGTGAAAGTTCGTCACCGATCCCCCAACAATTTGAAACTCGAATCCCGGATAGATGAAGAGATCGGTAGTAGCTGTGCCGGCGGCGATTCGAGGGGGAGGGCGGAGGGGCTGAGGAGCAGAGGAGCAGGGGAGCGGAGGCGCATCGGTAGGCCCCGCTGCCCCTTCGCTCCTCTGCTCCTCTGCTTCTCCGCACCTCTGCTCATCCGCTCCCCACCTCGCCGCTGATTCAAGCGCTCGAGTCGTAGTCGTGCCCACCGCGATCACTCGGCGGCCTTCGGTGAGCGCGCGGTTGATTGAAGCCGCCGCCGCGGCGCTGATCGAATATGCTTCAGGTTCGACGCGGTGGTCTTCGACCCGTTCGACTCGCACTGGTTGGAACGTGCCGTAGCCGACGTGAAGAGTGATCTCGGCGATTTCGACTCCGGTTGCGCGCAACCGGTCGAGCAACTCAGGAGTGAAGTGCAGACCCGCGGTAGGAGCCGCGACAGCGCCGCGTTCGCGCGCGAACACTGTTTGATAGCGCTCGGCGTCGAGGCGGTCTTCTTCGTCGCGTTTGATGTAAGGCGGAAGCGGCGTGCGGCCGATGCGATCGATGATATCATCAAAGTCTCCTGCCGCTTCGAAGCGCACCACGCGCCTGCCGCGTTCGCGCCACTTGATCACTTCAGCCGTGAGTTTGCCGCGGGCGAACTCGACTCGCGCGCCTGGCGTCAAAGCTCGTCCCGGCTTCACAAGCGCCTCCCACACGAGCGGTTCCACTCGGCTAACAAGAAAAACTTCGACGCGCCCTCCGAGTATCGTGTCGCCTCGCGGAGTCACGCGCAGCCGCCTGCCTATGAGCCTTGCCGGAAAGACTCGAGTGTTGTTCAGCACTAGCAAGTCGCCCGCGCGGAGATGATCCGGCAACTCTGTGAACACCGAATCGACAAGCTCGCCGCTCGCGCGATTGACCACCAGCAACCGCGAGCCGTCGCGCCGCGCCGAGGGTTCCTGCGCGATCAGCCGCTCGGGAAGATCGTAATCGAAATCGGAAACTAGCATGATTAGCTAGCTTTGGATCGCCGTCACTTGGCCGCTCGTGTGGTCGAGCCTCTCAGACGCATTGAACAAATGATCGCGGTGAAGCAGCGCCGTGAACTGCGCTCCGAACAACATTATGACGCTCGACAAATACACCCATGTCAGCAGCGCTACGGCCGCGCCGATCGAACCGTACAACAGGTCGTAATGAAAGTAAGGCAGCAAAAATGCAAAGCCGAACTTCGCCGCCTCCCACAACGCTCCCGCCAGCACCGCGCCCGGCAGTGCTTCGGTGAACGGCACGTGCGTGTTTGGAAGAATCTTGTACAGCACGGTGAACAGAATGATCGTCACGGCCACGCTCGCCAGAACGAAGATCGTCTGCCACGCCAATCCTGAAAGCGCTCCAATCCACGGCCCCAGTCTCAACGGGATTCTCTCTGCCGCCGCCCGCACGCCCGTCACGAACGCGGTGAACAGCGCCGAGCCCGCGAGCAGCGCCCACACCAGACTGATCACTGCTATGTTCACCGCACGCCCGTGTAAGAACGATCGCGGATATGTTCCCCATACGCGATTCAGCGCCTTCTCGATCACCGTGAACATCCAGGAGGTCGCCCACAACATCACGACCAGACAGCTCAAGATGATGCCGGTCGAGATGGTCGATATGGAATCGAGGTTCTTGCTGACGAACGTTTGAGCTCC
>JBGQGO010000453.1:0-5049 GCA_041497455.1 Blastocatellia bacterium
AGCCAGTTCTTGGGTGTTCTCGCAGCAGACGCACTAATTATTTCCGATCCGTCGCGATCAAGGTGTAATCGGGCAGAATCGAGTACTCTGCGCATAAATCGTGGGAGCTTAGAAACGCCAGCGCTTCGACGCGCCTCTGTGCTTCCTTTCAATCTATTCCAAACAAACAACCAAAGGGAAC
Organism: Blastocatellia bacterium; assembly: GCA_041497455.1. Taxonomy (GTDB): domain Bacteria; phylum Acidobacteriota; class Blastocatellia; order UBA7656; family UBA7656; genus Onstottus_A. The sequence continues at coordinate 182 of JBGQGO010000453.1, forward strand.
CAACGATGACAAAGAGATTCTTGTTTGCGATGTGCGTGTTTTGCTTATGCGGCCTTCAGGCGGCTGCTCAGACGGGCCCGCCCGGACCGCCCCCGGTGCTTCAGATCGTGCGCGAGGACATCAAGACCGGAATGATGGAAGCGCACTCCAGAGAAGCGAACGCAACCGTTCGCATCTGGGCCAAGGCGAAGTCGCCGCATCACCGCCTGGCGCTAGTGCCAGTAGCCGGAAACGAAAACGAAGTAACCTACTTCTGGGGCTTCGATTCAATGGCGGCGTTTGGCAAAGCTCAGCAAGACATCGACAAAATCGGCGAGACCTACAAAGCCGACTTCGATCGAACGCGCCACAAAGGCGAGGACTACCACTCGGCCCAGCGGGATATGGTGGCGCGCCTGCGCCCAGACCTTAGCTACAACAACGGCCCCGCTGACATAGCGCACTCGCGTTTCATGAGGGTCGAGACCATTCGCGTGAAACCCGGTCACGCGAGCGAATTCGAAGAAGCGCGCAAGATCATCAACGCAGCGCACGAGAAAGCAAAGGTCGATGAGCACATGGCGGTCTATCAGGTGATGGGAGGCGCACAGGCGGGGACCTATATAGTGCTGATCCCCTGGAAATCTCTCGCCGAGGCAGACGGGGTGTCCCCGCTGCCGCATGGCAAGGCTTATCAGGACGCGCTTGGCGAGAGTGGCGCAAAGAAGGTCGCAAGCCTCTCCAGCGACTCGATCGTGTTCAATGACCTCAGCATCTACGCATTCAATCCGCAGCTTAGCTACGCGTTCAAGGAATGGGTGGACGCCGATCCTGGTTACTGGGCGCTGAAGTCGCCCCCGCCTGCTGCGGCTACGAAGAAGTCTCCTGCAAAGGCCGAGGAGAAAAAGCAGTAGGAGGTTGCGGCTAATCAATTGATAGCACGCTCTACGCGATCAATCCGATGATGAGCTACGCGCCGCCCGAGTTCGCAGCCGCCGACCCAGGATTCTGGGGTCCGAAGAAAACGACAGCGGCGAAGCGCGCTGCTGCAAAGAAGCCGGCTGGCAAGCCCGCTGCGAAGACGCAGTGAGGCTTCGGTCGCATAGATCCTCACCAATACTTTAAGGAGGTCTCATGAAAAAGACGCTGTTGTTAGTGTTCGCAATCTGTTTGTTTGTATCAACGGCTTTTGAAGCGCGCGCCCAGGCAGGCCCGCCCCCGAAAGTCCTTTCGATCTTTCGCGAAGAGATAAAGGCGGGACGCGGCACTGCGCACGAGAAGCTCGAAACCGGCTATGTTCGAGCGTTTCAAAAAGCGAAGTGGCCGGTCTACTCGCTGGCGATGACTCCTGCGGCCGGCGGAACCGACGCGTGGTTCATAAGCGCCTACGATTCGTTTGCGGCCCTGGAGAAAGACCGTCAGAACATGGATAAGAACGCGCAGTTGAGCGCGGACTTCGAGCGGCTGGACGGAATGGACGCCGAGTTTCGAACCGGCCAGCGAAGCATCCTTTGTTCTCTAAATGAAGAGCTGACCATTGGAGGCAGCTTTGACGTTTCTCAGATGCGGTACTTCGCTGTGAATACTGTTCGCGTAAGGCCGGGTCACGATCAGGAATACCAGGAAGCGAGAAAGATACTTATGGAGGCGGTGAAGAAGGCGGACCCCAACGCACACAGTGTATTGTACGCGGTGAGGGCGGGCATGCCGAGCGGAACCTATCTGATCTTTACACCGCGCAAATCGCTTGCCGAGATGGACCCGAATCCCGCGATAGCCAAGGCCGTTCAGGACGCTCTGGGTGACGGCGGTGCGAAGAAGCGGCAGAAGCTGCTTGCTGATTCGGTTATTAGCACCGAGACATCCATCTACGCGTTCAGCCCGAGGATGAGCTACGTGTCGAAGGAGTGGGTAAAGTCGGGAGGTGAATACTGGGCGCCCAAGCCTCCGCCCCCGCCGAAACCTGTTGCAAAGAAGCCTGCCGAGGGCGAGAAGCCTGCCGAGAAGAAATAATCTCTCGCAGATTGCAGGTATTCTCTTGGCGCTCTGGTTCCGGTGGCGGTGCGCTCGGCCGCCACCGGGTGAATTGCCTCGCGCGGGATAGCTGCGCAGGCCTCTTGAATCGTCACGTCCTCCCCACCTTTTGGAACTTTCCAACCGGCTCGCGTGAATCAATAATGTCAGCAGGCGGGCTGGCCGTTCACAGACAAAAGATGACTCTGCAAACGACTCCCAGTGACCTGGACCTGCTGCGGCTCATGATGGCCGGAGATGAGGACGCGTTTACGGAGCTGTATCGGCGGCGCCAGGGAGGCGTTTACAGGTTCGCGCTTCAGATGAGCGGCTCCCCGGCCATCGCGGAAGATGTTACCCAAGAGGTGTTCATTGTGTTGATGCGAACTGCCGAGCGCTACGATCCTACCAGAGGTTCGCTGGCCGCGTACCTGTACGGGATCGCGCGGAACTACGTTCTGCGAAGGCTCGAGCAGGACCGCGTGTTTGTTCCGCTTGCGGATTCGTCCGAAGAAGGAACGACTCATCCGGCTATGATCGCGGAGGGCGATGCGCTCGGGGATCTGACGCGCGGCGAGCGTATCCAGTCGCTGCGCGACTCGATCCTGGCGCTTCCCGCGCACTATAGAGAAGTTGTTGTGCTTTGTGATCTCCACGAGATGAGCTATATCGAAGCGGCAAATGTAGTCGGGTGTGCGGTTGGCACGGTGCGCTCGCGGCTTCATCGCGCGCGCGCGCTGCTGGTCGAAAAACTCCGCGCCGCGCGCGATCGCAATTCGGCTTCACAAGAAGTAAAACCGGCGAGGTGTTTTGCATGAACTGTCACGACTTTGAAGCTATCGCGAGCGATCTCGCAAGAGATCACTTGATGGAGGCGGCGCAGCGCGAGAAGGCACTCGCGCATTCCGCCTCGTGTGGGCGTTGCGCGTCGCGGCTCGCTGATGAACGAGCGCTGACAGACGGCCTTCGGTTTGTAGCCAAAACGGCGAACGAGGAAGCCCCGGCGCGAGTCGAGGCGGCGCTTCTAGCGGCCTTCCGCCAGCAGCGCGCGGCGTTGCCCGGAACGGCGCCGGCGCGAACCGCGAGGCAGCGATGGTTATACGCGGCGGCAGGCGTAGCCGCGGTTGCTCTTATCGTCACACTGCTTGCGTTGGCAGCGTCCAGGACTCGGGACTCACAACAGCCCGGGCTACAGAAAGCTATCAACCCAAGCCCGGCGGTTCCCGATGAGCCGCGCCCGGCATCTCCTCAGCCGCAGGCTTCGCCGAGCCCTGAGAAGAGAGAGGTGGCCGTTCAGGCGACGGACCAACGACGCAGACCAGCCAACCGAATCAGAAACGTGGGCCGATCGAAACCTCCAGCGGATGATCTCAGCAGGCCGGCCGCCGCCGACGAGATCGCGACCGATTTCATACCGCTGATGAATAGAGAGACCCTCGCTCAGATGGACGGCGGGCAGGTTATGCGCGTCGAGTTGCCGCGATCCGCGCTGATGTCGTTCGGATTGCCAATGGACATGGAGCGCGCCACCGAACGCATAAAGGCGGATGTGGTAGTCGGCAACGATGGACTGGCGCGCGCGATTCGTTTTGTTCGCTAAAGACTTTGTAAGGGCGCCGCAGGCGCCCCTCCTCGCGGTTCGATGCGAGGTGATGGCAGGAGGGCCGCCAACGAAGGGCCGCCCTTTACGCTGCCTCGACTTTTGACTGTGCCTAATGAAACAACATTGAAAGAGAGGATCGATATGACAACCAAGAGAAGAATGCTAGTTACAATCATCTGCGCGTTGGCCGTCCTGGCGAACGTCATCGGGGTCGGCGCGCAAGAGAAGAAAACGAGGAGCGAAGTTGTGACGAGCCACGTCTTTGCCGGGGGACCGGGACAAATGGCCATGGCTGGCGCTCAAGGCGACAACACTTTCGTGTTCCTTTCGTCTGAGATGAGCATCGACGGCAAGCTCGTCAAGGGCGCGCCCTATTCCGCCCAGGCCATCAACGAGAGCGTTCAGGTGCTCGCTGGCGGTAATCGGATTGTCCGCCAGAACACCTCAACGGTCTACCGGGACAGCGAAGGCCGCACGCGCCGTGACCAGACCATTACCGTGGTCGGCGGCTACTCGGCGGCCGGAGGGCCGGCGCAAACAACCTTCATCAACGACCCGGTTGCCGGCGTCAACTATATTCTCGACGCGAAGAACCGGACCGCGCGAAAGATCGACGTTGCGGCCAGGGTCGCCGCGGAGACTAAGATGGTCGAGGGGATGAAGGCGAAGGCAGAGGCGATGAAGGCGAAGACATCGGAAGGCGGAACCTCAGCAGGCGAGAAGATAGCAGTGGAGAAGGCCGCAGCCGCCGGGGAATTCAGATTCGAGATGAGGACCGGTGGACCAGGGGCAGGACCGGTCGGACCAGGGGGAGGCCCGGGAGGCCCGGGATTCATGATGATGAGAACAGATTCCAAGAACTCCAAGAAAGAGTCGCTTGGAAAGCAGACCATCGAGGGCGTCGAAGCCGAGGGCACTCGCATCACAACGACGATTCCTGCCGGTGAAATCGGGAATGAGCAGCCGATCGAGATGGTGTTCGAGACCTGGTACTCATCCGAATTGCAGACCGTGATTATGAGCAAGCATAGCGATCCGCGCTCCGGTGAGAACACGTATCGGCTGACGAACATCAATCGCACGGAGCCGCCGCACTCGCTGTTTGAAGTGCCGTCCGACTACACGATCCAGGAATCAGGTCCGCCGGCCGAAATGCGCTACAAGATCGAAAGAGAGGTGCGCCGTCCGGGCAGCAACCAGTAACAACTGACGAAGGCGTCGAAACTAGGAAGGCGGAAGCGATTCCCTGTCGCTCCGCCTTTTTTGTTGTCTC
>JBGQGO010000454.1:0-5043 GCA_041497455.1 Blastocatellia bacterium
CACCGGGCAGCAGATCATCAGCTACACGTTGCTGCTGATCCCGGTGAGTCTGCTGCCGGCGGTGACCGGGTTGGCGGGCTCGATTTACCTTGTGGGCGCGGCGGTGCTCGGTGTGGGGTTTCTATATTTCAGCGCGCGGGCGGCGCTTGTTCGGACGACGTGGCAAGCGCGGCAGTTGCTGCTGGCTTCGGTTATTTATCTGCCGATACTTTTTGGACTGATGGTGCTGAATAGATAGTATAGGGCGTATTGGTCCAATAGGTCCTATACCTAGGAGAATATGGGCAAAATCACAGGCGTTCTGATGTTCATCCTGGCAATCGGCTCGGTGCTTCTATTCATGGGACAGAAGATGATCTTCGGTTCGCGGCTTTGGTGGTTCCCCGAAGGCATATCTGAGCATGCAGGGGCCATTGACGCGCAGTTCATGCGGACACTTCTCGTCGTAGGGATCAGCTTCACGGCAGCGCAGTTCGCTCTCGGATACGCTGTGATTCGCTTCGGACGAAAAGGCGACGCGCGAGCGGTTTACACCCACGGCAGCAACAAGCTCGAAGTGACTTGGACCATGATCACCGCTGTTGTTTTCGTTGTGCTCGCGATACTGGGACAGAGGGTGTGGGCGAACTTGCACCTGAACGCGGCTGCCGACAATTCCGCAAGGATCGAGGTCGTGGCCCAGCAGTTCCAATGGAACTTCCATTATTCGGGCGCCGACGGCGTGTTCGGGCGAACCGAAGCCAGGTACATCGACGACTCGGCGCTAAACTTTGTGGGCCTCGATCCAACAGATGCTGCGGGCAAGGACGATGCGCAGTTGACGACGCTGGTTATTCCCGTCAATCGTCCGGTCGAGTTGACGCTCAGATCTAAGGATGTGATTCACAGTTTCTTCGTTCCTGCGTTGAGGTTCAAACAGGACACCGTTCCGGGAATGGCTATCAAGGTCCACTTCACCGCCAAGAAGGAAGGGAAGTACGAGATACCTTGCGCCGAGCTGTGCGGAAGTCTTCATTACAACATGAAGGGCAACATGATTGTCGTTCCAGGCGACGAGTTTGACCGCTTGATGGCGATGTCCGAAGAGATGTTCAAAGAACAACTTGGCGAGTTGGTGGGGCGCTACCAGTACTAGGTAAGGGACAGGAGGCAGAAGATGGCAGACGTGGTTCATCCGGTTCATGGCGAAGTTCATCGTCACCCCGCGCCGACGGGTTTCATCCGCAAATACGTGTTCAGCACGGACCACAAGGTGATCGGCATACAGTACTGGTGCCTCGCTTTGTTTGCGGTCTTCGTGGGCATGGGGCTGTCGGTGCTGATGCGATTGCAGCTCGGGTGGCCGGGTCAGGAATGGGGATTTCTGAAGACTCTGTTCCCTAATGCCGCGGAGAATGGGACGGTCTCCGGTGAATTTTACCTTTCAATGCTGACGATGCACGGGACCATCATGGTGTTCTTCGTGCTGACGACCGCGCCGCAAGGTGGCTTCGGCAATTACTTTCTTCCGATCCAGATCGGCGCTGATGATATGGCATTCCCGGTTTTGAACATGATGTCGTTCTGGATTACGTTCCTGGCGCTGGTGGTTTTGATTTCTGCATTCTTTGCGGATTCACTCGCTCCCATGTTCGGCACGACTGCTGCTAGCAACGTGATTGGGCCGATTGGCGGCTGGACCGGATACGCGCCGCTCAGCGCGCTGGGAGAAAAGGCAGGGCCTGGGCAAGGGCTTGGCGTGATCTTGTGGGTTACGAGCATTGCGTTGTTCTGCATCGCATCGCTGCTGGGGGCCCTGAACTTCATCACGACGATGCTGAACATGCGCGCAAAGGGTATGTCGCTGATGCGGCTGCCGCTGACCTGCTGGGCGTGGTTCACGACGGCGGTGCTTGCGTTGTTATCGTTCCCGGTGCTGCTAGCAGCCGGCATCCTGCTGCTGCTCGATCATCTCGCGGGCACGAGCTTTTTCATTCCTGGTGGCGAATACGTAAACGGAAAGTTGGTCACGGACCACGCGGGCGGATCGCCTATCTTGTGGCAGCATCTGTTCTGGTTCTTCGGCCATCCCGAGGTCTACATCGCGATCCTCCCCGGAATGGGTTTGACCTCGCACATACTGGCGACGTTCGCCCGCAAGCCGGTGTTCGGCTACCGCGTGATGGTGTACGCCCTTTTCTCAATCGGCTTGCTGGGCTTCTTCGTGTGGGGACATCACATGTTCATCAGCGGCATGAGTCCCTATTCGGCGATAGCTTTCTCGCTCATCACGCTGACCATCGGTGTGCCTTCGGCGATCAAGACGTTCAACTGGCTGGGCACTTTGTGGGGCGGACAGATTCGCTTTACTACGCCGATGCTGTTTGCGATCGGGTTCGTGTCGCTATTCGTATCGGGCGGCATCACCGGCCTGTTCCTGGGTCAGACTTCGCTAGACATTCCGCTGCACGACACCTACTTCGTCGTAGGACACTTCCATTTGATCATGGGAGTGGCGGCGATCTTCGGAATGTTCGCAGGCACCTACTTCTGGTTCCCAAAGATGTTTGGCAAGATGATGAACGAAGGTCTGGGCAAGCTTCACTTCTTCATCACCTTCATCGGCGTCAACGCGATCTTCATTCCGTTCCACGTGATGGGTATGGCAGGAGCGCCGCGGCGATATGCCGGGCACGACAAGCTCCAGTACTTGCACTCAATCATGCCCCTGAGCCGCTTCATCTCGTGGGTGGCGTTCATCACAATTGCTGGTCAGCTAATATTCCTGGTCAACCTGGTCTGGAGCTGGGCTAAGGGGCGGAAGGCTTCTGAGAATCCGTGGGAGGCGACGTCGCTCGAATGGACGATTCCCTCGCCGCCGCCGCACGACAACTTCGCGGGGATCGAGCCCGAAGTTCACCGCGGACCCTACGAGTACAGCGTGCCTGGAGCGTCGAAGGATTACTTGATGCAAACCGACGCGGAAGGACCCGCCGGGGCGCATGGAGACTGACCTATTGGCGATTTTCTATTTTCTATTTTTGATTTGTTATTGGCGGATACTTTTAAGACGAGATTTGAAATAGAAAATAAAAAATCGAAAATAGAAAATAAAAAATAGACTGATGCCAACTACCTTAACAGCAGATGTGAATATTAAACCTGGGATTGGCGCCGGGGGCGGTCAGCTTGGCCCGGGCGGCGGGGATACTTTTGGTTCGCGGCCTGCCGGCTCGAAGGACTGGCCGCCGGGGTGGACCAGCGAAGACGCGAGTGAACAGGAGAAGTATCGCATCGGCATGTGGGTCGCGCTCGCGAGCATCCTCATGCTGTTTATCGCGTTGACCAGCGCCTACATCGTGCGTGGCGTGCCGGCGCTTAGCGGCGGCGACAGCGACTGGCTTCCGCTCGACATGCCGTCAGTCTTGTGGTTCACCACCGGAGTGCTGCTTCTGAGCAGCGTGAGCATCGAGCTTGCTCGCCGCGCGTTGAAGCGAAATGAGTACGCCGGCTTCAAAAGGTGGATAAGCCTTACCACGTTGTTCGGTGTCGCGTTTCTGGCGGGGCAGTTTATGGCGTGGCGGCAGCTCGCAGCTCAAGGCGTGTTTATCAACAGCCATCCGCACAGCTCGTTCTTCTACCTGCTGACGAGCCTGCACGGATTGCATTTGTTGGGCGGCGTCATCGCGCTTTTTTATGTTACCGTCGCCGCGCTTCGCATGCGCATCGGGTTCAATCGGCGCACGGCCGTGGATGTGACGGCGATCTATTGGCACTTTATGGATGGATTGTGGATTTATCTTTTTGGGCTGCTGTTTTTTTTCCGATGAGACCTAACGTGCGGAGGCAAGTAGATGGCGGAAGCTAGAGCAGAGAGTTTAGCGGTGGATGATTGGGGCGGAGGGGTGCATCCCTATCGCGTCGGACATCGCAAGCTGGGGATGTGGCTGTTCATCATGTCGGACACGCTGACGTTCGGCGCGCTGCTGGTGACTTACAGTTACGCGCGGGCCGCAAGCGTGAACTGGCCCACGCCGTTTCCATTCAAGCCAAGCATCATCTTCTCGACCGCGATGACGCTGGTGCTGCTATCCAGCTCGCTGACCATGGTGTTCGCGGTGTCTGCTTCGAAGCGCCGCAAGAGAGGCGCTGCGCGCAAGTGGATCCTCGCCACGATGGTGTTAGGACTGACCTTCATCGTGCTGCACCTGATGGAGTGGAATCACCTGATAGGCGAAGGACTCGCTCCGTTCGAACTGCCAGCCGAGTGGCTGAAGGCATGGCCCGGCGCGTCGCCGCTGTTCGGGTCGACGTTCTTCGGCATCACCGGGCTGCACATGTTTCACGTCTTAACGGGCGTCATTTATCTTGGTGTCGTCGCCGCGCGCATAAAGAAACTGAATGACGATGTGGAGGTGGCCGGGTTGTATTGGCACTTCGTCGACCTGGTGTGGATGTTCGTGTTCCCGCTGATCTATCTGCTGTCAGTTGACTACCAAGGGGTGATCAAACCCTGACTTTGCGAGGATGCTAATGGTGGAATCGAAGGCAAAAGAAATAAAGGCGTTGAACATGGTCCTGCTGGGACTATCTGCGTTGTCGGTCGGAGCCGCTGTGTGGGCCGTGGCCTCGGATCGCTTCAAGGCCGGGACGGACGATGTGTTTCTGGTTCTGGTTTGCCTGATGCTGGCGCTGCTGTTCGCGGTACCCCCGTTGATGTGGGCACACGCTAATGGAATGTTAAAAAACCCGTTCGCGGATGAGGTGGTTGATGGAGGAGCGGCGATGGAAATGGAAGCGGGTCATGGAGAGCACGGCGGCAGCGACCGCCAAAACACGATCGTGTGGGGCGCGTTGCTCGGCCTCACCGCATTTGAAGTCTTCCTTGCGTACATGCAGATTCCGGTGACGCTGATGCTGATCATCCTGATGGGCGCTTCGATCATCAAAGCGGCGCTGATCGTGGCGTACTTCATGCACTTGAAGTTCGAGAGGCTGAGCCTGATCCTGACCGTCGTGCCGACGCTGGTAGTGCTGCTTTGCCTGTTTGCCATACTTTTCCCG
>JBGQGO010000455.1:0-5007 GCA_041497455.1 Blastocatellia bacterium
GCGCGGCCGGCAAAATGCTCGCGGCAATTGTCATCGTCATCAGTCCTAACACTATTGCTTTGCAGAATGATTTCATCCAGTCTCCTTTGAAATATCCGACGAGTTCAATACCAACCTCCTGAGAGGTGGGTACGTGATGTTGTAGGCTAAGAAAGCACGGCCTCGATCCCGTGTCTACCATACCTGACGAGGTGGCAGCGACAAACTGAAGCTTGTCGGACACTATTCCCACTCGCGAATGTCAACGAAGTGTCCGGCTATCGCCGCCGCGGCCGCCATCGCAGGACTCACCAGATGCGTGCGGCCCCCGCGTCCCTGACGTCCCTCGAAGTTGCGATTGGAAGTCGACGCGCAACGCTCGCCTGGTTCGAGGATGTCAGGGTTCATCCCGAGACACATGCTGCAACCCGACTCTCTCCAGTCGAATCCGGCTCGTTTAAAGATCAGGTCGAGCCCTTCTCGTTCCGCCTGTTGTTTGATCGGCTGCGAGCCAGGCACCACCATCGCGCGAACGCCCGCCGCAACCATCTTGCCCTTGATGATGCTCGCGGCCGAGCGAAGGTCTTCGATGCGCGAGTTGGTGCACGAGCCGATGAACACTCGATCAACATTGATCTCTTGAATCGCAGTCCCCGGCTGCAACGCCATGTACTCGAGCGCGCGTCTTGCTGCTTTGCGCGCGTTCTCGTCGGGCATCGATTCCGGATCGGGAATCGCTCCGGTTACATCGGTTACCATTCCTGGATTCGTTCCCCAACTCACCTGCGGCGCAAGCGATGAAACGTCAATCTCGAGCGTGCGGTCAAACGCAGCTCCCGCGTCCGTGGGCAGAGTCTTCCAGTATGCGGCCGCCGCTTCGAACGCGCCGCCTTTGGGCGCGTACGCGCGGCCTTCCAAATAAGCAAAAGTCGTTTCGTCGGGAGCGATCATGCCTGCGCGCGCGCCTGCCTCGATCGACATGTTGCAGACCGTCATTCGCTCTTCCATCGTCAGGCCGCGAATAGTCTCGCCGGCGTATTCGATCACGTGACCGCTCGCGCCATCAGTTCCGATTGAACGAATCATGAAGAGCACGACGTCCTTGGCCGTTACGCCGCGCGCTAGCTTACCTTCGACGGAAACTAGAAGCGTCTTCGGCTTTGATTGCGGAAGGCACTGAGTTGCCAGCACGTGTTCGACCTCGCTGGTGCCGATGCCGAAGGCCAGCGCGCCAAACGCGCCGTGAGTCGAGGTGTGGCTGTCACCGCAGACGATCGTCGCTCCGGGTTGAGTCAACCCTAATTCGGGACCGATGACGTGAACGATGCCTTGATCGGGACTGTCCAATCCATAAAGCTCGATGCCGAACTCGCGGCAGTTGCTTTCAAGAGTGTCGATCTGCGTCTTGGAGATTGGATCCGCGATTGGAAGCGAACGGCTCGAGGTCGGAACGTTATGGTCTGCGGTCGCGAACGTGAGATCGGGCCGCCTCACTTTGCGCCCTGCCATTCTCAAGCCCTCGAACGCCTGAGGCGAGGTGACTTCGTGAACAAGGTGGCAGTCGATGTAAAGAATCGCAGGCTTACCCGGTTCTTGATGAACGACGTGAGCATCCCAGATTTTGTCGAATAGAGTTGACATCATCTGCGCTTGCCTTCCTCGCGTTGCGCCCGCGCGTTGAGATTCGCGATCCATATCCAATCTCCCGAAAGCGTCGTCTCGCGGTCTTGCCGCACAAGCCAATCGTAGCCTTCTTTGCCTTTCAAAAGAACGAGGCCGTCGCCGCCTTGATACGACACCGCCATTTCTTCTGGCGTAGCTTTTCGCCATGAACCTTTCACGTAACTTGCGGGCGGATCAGTCGGGTACAGCTTCCAAACGTAAGTGCCGTTCGCATTGATGGTGAGGAATCCAGCCTTCGCCCCAATGATGACGCGCCGCCCCACAGACGTTACGCTCGTGTTCCAGGTTCCAATGTACCAGCCGTGGTTTGTCGGAGCGCCGTAGTTCGCCTGGATCGGGAAAATGACGGTCGAAGGCGCGCCGAATTTGCCGAGGTCATTTGAAAACTGACTCAGGGTCTCGTATCTGAAATTAACTCCTCGCCGCATGATTGTCTGCCCCAACTCTTTGAAGGTTGACTCTCTCTTTGGAGACGCGACCTGGAATGGTTTGTCGCCCAAGCGATCCTGCAAGAACACGAGAATCTCTTGCGTGGTCATCAAACCCCTGCCGTCGCCGACTGCGGTCGTCCTATCGTCTGGTCTGTCAGTCGTCTTAGCTTGAACCTGAGGATCGGGCGCAGTTCCCTGTCCCCGGTTTCTCTCTTGCCCAAGCGGTCGAACCTCATCGAGAGAATAAGCGCGTGTGCTGCCTTGCGGAAAGAATTCAGTCGGCTTTTCGCGAATGATCACCTGTTTGCCACCCGGCGCCATGTGTTCAACCGCTCCTACTTCCCACTTTTCGGGATATGCCTGGGCCTTGTATTCCACCTTTTGGCCGGGTTTGTAGTCTTGCGCATTGGTTATCACAGACCCTGCCGCCATGAAAGCGCAGAAAACGAAGATAACTAGCACCGCCCGCATTCTCTTGTGCTCGAACATAGCAATCCTCCCTGGTTGGTAAGCGACGTATTCCTGGCCGAGGCGCGGGCTTCTTCCGGCCAATCTAGTCCTGAATGACGGAGAGCCTCATCGCTCGGGTTGATAAAGATATCTTCCCTTGCGTTGCGACGCCATCGATTCCGCAACTTTCAAGAAAGCGCGCACGGCATGCGAGAGGCTGGCATTCTTACGATAAACGAGCCGCAGCTTGCGCTCGATGTGCAGCTCGCGCACCGGCACGCGCACAAGCTCGCCGCTGGCGACCTCATCCTCGACGCATATTCCCGGCACCAGAGCGACGCCGCTGCCTCGTGACACAAATAGCTTTATCGCTTCAATCGTCGGAAGCTCGACATCCAGGTTGAGCGGGGTCTTGTGGCGCTTGAAGGCCTCAAGGACTTTTGCGCGATAGGGCGACTGCACGTTGTGAGCGACAAACGATTCGGCCCCGAGCTGGCGTATGCTCACCTGCTTGGACGACGCCAGCGGATGCCTCGGGTTGACCACAAACGCCAACTCGTCGCGATAGACCACGATCGACTTCAGCGACGGTTCTTCAGGATTGAACGACAGCACGCCGAGCTCGGCAGCGTGCTTGAGCACATCAGCCGGTATGCGGCTGGCCAGCGATCTGAGCACGGTGACTTTGATCATCGGATACAGCCTTCGGAACTCGGCCAGCGCAGGCAGCAAATAGAGGCACGTGAATTCGTTCGCGGCGATCGCAAGCTTGCCCTTGTGCATCTCGCGAAGCTCTTTGAGCGCGACGTGCGCCTCGCTTCGCAGGTTTAGAAGCTTCTGCGCGTATTCGTGAAGCATCTGCCCGGCGTCGGTCAGAGTGCCGTCGCGTGATGAGCGGTCGAAGAGCGACTCGCCCACCTCGCGTTCGAGCTTGCGAATCGCCTGACTCACAGCAGGCTGTGTGCGATAGAGCTTCTCCGCCGCACGCGAAAAACTGCCTTCCCGCGCCACCATAACGAACACTTCGAGTTGAAACAGGTCCATTCTCTCCTCTATTAGCCAAAGTTTGGTTGCAGGCGACCGCGGATTATAACATAAGCAAAAGCGCATGCTAACCCAAGAATTATAACTTTGACTTTGGGCGCTTCGACCCATACGATGTGGCCCCGGTAGGCGTGAGCCCACGAGGAGATGACTATCTATGGCAGACTCGAAGGTGATCATCTTTGACACCACACTGAGAGATGGAGAGCAATCGCCCGGGTGCAGCATGAACCTGGCTGAGAAGCTCCGAATGGCCCGCCAGCTTGACCGGCTGGGTATTGACGTGATCGAAGCGGGATTCCCCATCGCGTCCGACGGCGACTTCGAAGCGGTGCAGTCGATCGCAAGAGGAATCCGGCGGCCGACGATCGCCGCCCTCGCGCGAGCAACCCGCGAGGACATATTGCGGGCGTGGGGGGCGGTCAGCGATGCGGCCCGTCCGCGCATTCACACCTTCCTGGCGACTTCCGACATTCATCTTGATTACAAACTCCGGATCACACGCGAAGAGGCGATCACGCTAGCGCGCGAGGCGGTGGGACTCGCGCGCTCGCTGTGCGATGACGTCGAGTTCTCGCCCGAAGACGCGACGCGCACGGACCTGGATTTCCTTTGCGCGGTTGTCGAAGCGGCGATCGACGCGGGCGCTTCCACGATCAACATCCCCGATACGGTCGGCTACACGACGCCTCGCGAGTTCACCAGAATAATCGAGACGATTCGCGGCACTGTGCGCGGCGCAGAACGAGCCACGATCTCGGTTCATTGTCACAACGACCTGGGGCTTGCGGTCGCGAACACGATCGCGGCCATCGAAGCCGGGGCTCGACAGGTCGAATGCACGATCAACGGGATCGGCGAGCGCGCCGGGAACGCCTCTCTTGAAGAGATCGTGATGGCGCTACGCGTTCGAAACGATGTTATGCCGTTTGCGACCGCCGTGGTAACGAGCGAGCTTTATCCTGCGAGTCAGTTGTTGACCGAGCTGACCGGAGTATCGGTTCAGCCTAATAAAGCGATCGTCGGCCGCAACGCGTTCGCTCACGAGGCGGGAATTCATCAGGACGGGGTGATCAAGAACCGGCTTACCTACGAGATAATGACGCCGCAATCGGTCGGCGTGCCCGACAGCACGCTTGTGTTGGGGAAGCACTCAGGCAGGCACGCGCTTGGGCTGAGGTACGAGCAGTTGGGCTATGAGTTTTCGCGGCGCGAACTGGACCGGGTTTACAAGCGGTTCACCGCGCTCGCCGATGAGATCAAGGTTGTTGAGGATCATCATTTGATCCGCATCATAACCGAGGACCTGGAGCAGGCCACTGCCGCGTAATGGTAAGCTAGAAAGTAAAGAGGTGTCGAGATGACGTTGTACCGGTGGGATTCAGTCGAGCGAAAGTTCACGCCTACGTCTGTTCGAAAC
>JBGQGO010000456.1:0-5002 GCA_041497455.1 Blastocatellia bacterium
ACGATAATGATGATTTGAAGAAAGACACGGTCGAAAACTTCTTCGCCGATTCCATGACCCGCGCCGCGCGAAGCTATGCTTCCGCCACCACCAACGGCTTCTTCGAGAAGGCCCTCTTCGCCTCGCTGTTCAGGCAAGATCCGCGCTATCACCGATCTGGCAAGAAAGGAGCGGGCGGGAAGATCGTCTACGCAGTGACTCGGGTATTCATAACGCAGGGCGATAGGTGCGAGTGCCACCAGTTCAATGCGTCGTTCCTCTTAGGGGGCGCCGCGGGGGCAGGAGTGGCGACGTTGTGGGAACGCAGGGAGCGCACGGGACCGATGCACACTCTCAGCCGGTATTACAATCATATCGGGATGACCGCGCTGTTTAACGTAGTGAAGGAGTTCGTGGGCGGACAGTGAGCCAGGTACAGATAGCCGGAAGTAGCATAGACTTCTTAGTCTGTCGTGTGAAGAGTCTTATCGACGAGGTGACCGGAGACAGACTAAAAGGTTTATGCTACTTCCAGGATGTGCTGAGCTGTTTCAGCAGAGGACGGGACCTGAGGTCGCGCTCGAGAGCGTGACGGATGATCTGATAATTGATCTCGCCGATCTTCAAGATATGTTCGGGCCTGACGAGGCTGCGAGCGAACGCCGTGGGATGAAGCCTGAACATCTCGCCGATGACGCTTCGCAGCTCAGCGTCCACGGAGAAGCCCTTGCCTCCGCCGCAGGCAGCGCAACGCGGAGTTCCTTCCGCCGTTAGAAACACAGACTCGCCCGCTGAGATGGTCTCAGCGCACACAGCGCAGTGGGATGTGTCAGGGAAGAAGCCTACCAGCTTCAGCAACCACGACTCGAAATACCTCAGTATCTGCGCAAGGTCGCCGTCTTCAACCTCGACCGCCTCAAGCGTCGCCAGGACCAGCCTGTAAAGCCGCTCGTTAGGCTCGTGCTCCGGCAGGAACTCTGTGAGGAGCTCGGCCATGTATGAAAACGCACTTGCGGTTTCGACGTCGCGAGCGCCTCGCTCGAAGTGGGAGTGCAAAATATCACAACTGGAAACGCTGACGAGTTCGCGTCCTTCCTTTTGAAAGTAGCTGAGCGCCACTTCGGTGAAGGGCTCGAGCGCAGACCCGAACCTGCTTCTGATCTTTCTCGCACCGTGAGCCACGCCGCGCACCTTGCCCTGGTCCTTTGTCAGGAACACACAGATCTTGTCCGCTTCTTTGAGCGCGTATGTGCGCAGCAGAAAGGCTTCGGTCTTATGCAATGGCATGAAATGAAATGGCCTCGCTCTGGCGAGAGTATATCAGACGGCTACGTGCTCGCGACTAGAGCGCCGGGTACTGATTCAGTCTGACGCGCCGGTTGTTAGAGGGCATTTTGCATCGTCGTGACAGCCGTCACAGGTAGCGGTGACAGCGGTCATAGTCTTGCCGGCGCGAAGTTTTCATACTGAGGCAGGTGGAATGCAACGATAGGAGGGGTGCGCGATGAGAAGAAATAAAAGACACGAACGCGAGTACCACAAAGAGACGCGGCTGATCCACGGCGAGTTTCACTCGGTACACTGGAACTACAAGGACCACATCGTTCCCCCAATCACGGCTACTGCCGCCTATCGTCTCGAGAGCGCCGAACGCGGCGCCGAAGGCTTTCAGGAATTTGCCAACCCCGAGTTCAACCGCCACACTCACGCGCCGATCTACATCTACGACCGCCTGGACGAGCCTTCGCGCTCGATGCTCGAAGACAACCTGGCCACCGCCGAGGAGGGCGAATGTGCCGTGTGCTTCGCGACTGGCATGGCAGCAATCAGCGCGGCGCTTGGCGTGCTGGTGAAGACGGGCGATACGATCCTCACGCACCGCACGCTTTACGGCTGCACGTATTCGCTGCTCACCAACTGGATGCCCCGGTTCGGAGTTCAGGCGCAGATGGCCGACTTGAAGGACTTGAATCAACTCGAAGCCCTTCTCACCAGCGACGTGATGGTGGTCTACTTCGAAACGCCCACCAATCCGACGCTCGAGGTCATCGACATCGCCGCCATCCGTCACGCTGTAGACAAGGTCAACGCGAAACGCGGCAATAGACGCAAGATATTCATCGTGGTGGACAACACCTTCGCCACACCGTTCTGCCAGCGCCCGCTCACGTTGGGAGCCGATGTGGTTTGCCATTCACTGACCAAGAACATCGGCGGCTTTGGCACAGACATGGGAGGCGTGTGGATCGGCCCGCAACTGCTCGAGCCTGACGTGCTGCTGTTCCGTAAAGACTTCGGCGCGTCGCTGAATCCGCGAGCCGCGTGGCAGACACTAGTCTACGGTTTGCCTACCCTCGCTTTGAGGTCGCGGCAGCAGATCGAGACTGCGATGCGGGTCGCGAAGTTCCTGGAGCATCACCCGGCGATTGAGAAGGTCCACTATCCCGGTCTGTTGAGTCATCCGCAAAGAGCAATTGCCCACACACAGATGGTCGACATCGAAGGGAACTTCGCGCCTGGAACGGTGATTTACTTCGTGCTCAAGGGAAGTCCGGAACAAGCGCGTGAGTCGGGCCGCCGTATGATGGACCACCTCGCCGACAAGTCGCTGGCGGTGACGTTGGCGGTTTCGTTAGGCCAGATCAGAACGCTCATCGAGCATCCGGCTTCGATGACTCACGCCGCCATTCCGGTCGCGGACCAGCTTAGGGCGGGAATTGATCCGGGCGGAATACGCTTGAGCCTGGGGCTCGAGACTTCAGACGACATAATCGGCGACCTGGAAGAGTCTTTGAAAGAAGCGGTATTATCGGGTCATCGATTTGCGGCTGCCGCGACGAAGGAGTACGCGGTTGCCGGAAGAGAATAACCGGCTGGCGGTTCGGAACTTAACATTGGAGAGGGTGAGATGAAAAAGATCGTTCTGCTTTCCGTAACGGTAGCATCGCTTTCAATGCTTACAGCAGCAGGCATTCGGCAGGATCGCGACAAGCTCGACAAGATTCAACAAGCCTTGAAAGACGATGTGCCGCGGATACTGTGCGTTGATGAACGCATCGCTACAGGAGGCCAGCCCACTGATGCGGCTTTTGCGAAGCTCGCCGCCAACGGCTATCGCGCAGTGTTGAACCTGCGCACTGCTTCTGAAGGCGTTGATCTGCAGCACGAGCGGGAGGCGATCGAGAAAGCGGGGCTGCGCTACGTCAACATACCTGTCGTATCGAGCGCGCCCAAGCCCGAGCAGGTCGACGAATTCATCAAGGCGGTCAAAGACAAAGACAACCAACCGATGTTGATTCACTGCGGCAGCGCAAATCGAGTCGGCGCGTTTTGGATGATCTACAGAGTCGTCGAGCAAGGGTGGCCGGAGGACAAGGCGCTCGATGAAGCAACGAAGATAGGTCTGACCAGTCCCGCGCTGAAGACATTCGCGCACGAATATATCGTTTCTCGTCAGCCTAAGAAAACGTCGGCGGGCTGATCGTGAATGATTGCGGCCGGTGGCTGCCCTCTCGAGTTTCTCTCCTTTGCACATCCCGGATCCTCGCCAGGAGGGTCCGGTTGCTCGCAGGTTCTCGACCTTGTACGATTGACGCGTGATTACTCAAGCAGAGCTAGTCGCGCCAGCAAGCGAATCAGAACTCAGCGCGTCAAAGGAAAACAAGCTTAGAGAGCTACTGCGAAGCTTTGGCTCCGTCATCGTCGCGTTTTCGGGCGGAGTCGATAGCGCTTACCTCGCGTACGTCGCGAACGAGGAACTCGGCGAACGCGCGCTTGCGGCCACCGGAGACAGCGCATCATATCCGACCTTCCAACGCGAACTCGCTGACAAGCTCACAACGCAGTTCGGCTTGTTCCACGAGATTATTCTCACCGAAGAATTCGACGATCAGAACTACACCAGCAACCCTCCCAATCGCTGCTACTATTGCAAGTCGGAGCTCTACACGAAACTTGATCAATTGGCGCGAGAGGGTGGGTTCGAAGTCATCTGCGACGGAACCAATGCCGATGACGTTGGCGACTACCGGCCGGGAAGGGAAGCCGCTAGGGAGATGGGAGTGCGCTCGCCGCTGCTGGAGTGTAGCCTGACCAAATCGGAGATCCGCGAGTTGTCGCGGCGGGCGGGGCTTCCAACGTGGAACGAGCCGGCGTCCGCCTGTCTTTCGTCGCGAGTGCCTTACGGGCAGGTGGTCACGATCGAGAAGCTTTCAATGGTGGACCAAGCAGAAATGGCTTTGAAGCAACTCGGCTTTCGGCAGGTACGAGTGCGACACCACGGCGACGTTGCTCGGATAGAAGTTGCGGAAGAAGAAATGCCGCGCGCGCTCGATCCCGAGATGGCCCGGCGAATGTCTGCGGCGCTGAAAGCGTTGGGCTTTAAGTATGTGACGCTTGACCTGGAAGGTTACCGGACAGGTTCACTGAATGAAGCCCTCTGAAAAGTTCGTAGTCCGGTCGATCGGCGCCGAACGGCGACAAAACTCCCGTATGATGCGGGACTACGAACTCTCTTCGAAAGTCCCGTGCCGACCGGCGCCGCCGGTAAACTTCTTAGCCCCTGCCGATGTCTCTTCACGCAACGCCGCGCGGCCGTGATTGAGTTCATTCGCCATCGCTGCTTGAAAGCTCAGGTCGAATTGTTCGTATGCTGACATCCTGTCGCCTCGCATGCAGACCTGAGGGAACTGAGCCAGCTCGCGAGCCAGCTCTTCAGCGGCACATCGAGATGTCCCCTTCGGCACGACTCGATGAACAAGCCCGATGTTCAGAGCTTCGGTGGAGCCAACTGGACGGCCCGTCAGAATCAGATCAAGCGCCCGGCTGAGCCCGATCAATCTGGGCAATCGCACCGTTCCGCCATCGATCAATGGTATTCCCCATCGGCGGCAAAAGACCCCGAGCACCGCGTCCTCTTCCATCACTCGTAGATCGCACCAGAGAGCTAGCTCGAGCCCGCCAGCCACAGCATAGCCGGAGACCGCCGCAATGACCGGCTTGCTTAAGAGCATCCGCGAGGGCC
>JBGQGO010000457.1:0-4999 GCA_041497455.1 Blastocatellia bacterium
CGCATATGCCGTCAACGCTTTCTTGCCTGCGTTTCTTGGCCGCTATCACGGCATGGACCTGCGGCAGGCCAACACTATCGCGGCCGTAGTGCTGGGCGCCGTCGGAGTTGTAGGGTTGCTGGGTGGTGGATGGGCCGCTGACAAGTTCCGCCAGACGCGCGCGAATGGCCGTATGCTCTTAGCCACGGCATCGTTGTTTGTTTCGACTCCGTTGGTCTACCTTGCGCTCGACCGACCCAAGGGCGATCTGGTTGGCTTCATGCTCTTGATGGGTTTCGGCTGGATGCTCATCTACGTCTACTATGCTACGGTCTACGCCGCAATTCAGGATGTGGTCGAACCGAGCCTGCGCGCGACGGCAATGGCGTTGTACTTCTTTGCGATGTATGTGCTGGGTGGAAGCTTCGGTACGTCCATCCTGGGCATGCTTAGCGATCATTACGCAAACAAAGCGATGGCAACGGCCGGCGCGACCGCAATGACCGAAGCCTTCAGGGCTGAAGGACTGCACAGCGCGTTTTACGTCGTCCCTTTGGTCTCGCTGATTCTGGCGGCAGTACTCTACGCCGGTTCGCGCACAATCGCTAAGGATATGGACAAGTTGCAGCGCTGGATGCGTGAGTCGGCGGCGAAAGCCTCAGCGATCGAATCCGCCGAAGCCGCGAATTAGATTGAAGTCGCCCCCGCATCAACACTATGCTTTCACACTGTGGCGCAACTAGCCGCCGCTTCTGACCAAACAGGATGTTGTGATGCTGAGGCGACCGACAACCAGGCTACGATTCTCTTCTGCTCATCGCCGCGCTGCGCTCCAGGCGCTCTTGGGGATGGTCCTTGCGTTTCTGGCAGCTTCCGGCGGCTTCAGCTCTTCATCCTCACCCACCGCCTCGCGCACGCCTGAACGAACACAGCTCGCGACGCGAGTCCTTGGAACCGGCTTCCAGAGCCTCTTTCAGCACATCCCCCGCTTGCGGTTCACGCCGTCGATTTTCCCTGTGCATTTAGAAACAGACTCGAGACCCGCCCTCGAGGAAGACACCGAAGGCCGCAGCGACTGGTTCACCTTTCAACGCAGTTATCCTTCGAGCTCGATCCCGCCCGATGCGCGGCTGAGAGCCTGGAACTCACGGCCGAAATATCAACTCGACAGCGTCGTCGTCCCGCAAGCAGCTCAGAGGTGGCATACGATCGGGCCCTCGGCTACGGTGTCGGCGTGGCTGCCTTTCTGGGGTTTGACCAGCGGGCGCGTCAACGCGGTCGCCGTTTCGCCGGCGAACTCGAGCCTCGTGCTGATAGGCAGTTCGACCGGCGGGATATGGCGCTCGACAGATGGCGGCGACAGCTTTGTGCCGGCCTCGGACGATCAAGTTGATCTCGAAGTCGGATCGCTAGCCTTCTCGAAGAGCAGCACGGCAATCGCGTACGCAGGAATGGGCGATACAAAGGTCGGCTACCTCGGAAGCGGCGTTCTGAAGTCGACCGACGAAGGAAGAACGTGGTCGAGAGTCAGCAACAACTCGCTGCCCTCGCCTGGCACAATCGCGAAGCTGGAGATCGATCCGGCGAATCCGAATCGCGTGTATGTCGCGCAGTACTCGAGGGTCGCCGGCAACAAGATCACCTCGAGCGGCGTGTATATTTCAACCGACGGCGGGATCAATTGGAGCCGCGTGCTGGCCGGAGCGCCCCGGGATGTGGTGATCGATCCGGGCGATTCGCGGGTTGTTTACGCCGGCATGTCCCGCATCGATAAGGACGCCGATCCTCCTTTCGGGCTTTACCGCTCGACCGACTCCGGTGGTACCTGGGCGAACGTGTTCACCGCGGCGCAATACGATTTGACCAAGCGCCGCGATTTCAGAGTCGCGATAAGCCCCATAAACCCGCGCAGAATCTACGCGTACTTCGGCGGATTTGTTGGAGCCAACCTTGACGCCCGATTGCGAGTCAGCACCGACGCCGGCGTAACGTGGACGGAAGGCAGCCTCTCCTCCGTCGACACCGGAAACTGGGGTTATAACACCTACCTGGCCGCCGACCCTCGCGATGCGCTCACGCTCTACATTGGCTCGCGTGACGTCTTCAGGAGCACCGATGGAGGCGAAAGCTGGACGAACCTTACGCGTAATTTTTACGACAGCGGCGTGGGCTGGCAATATGCCCCGGGCGGTTCGGCGACTCACACCGATCAACACGCGCTGGCCTTCTCGCCGGCAAATCCGAACGAGTTTTACGTCGGCAATGACGGCGGGGTCTCAAAGACCACAGACAATGGCGATACTTTTCGCTCGCTCAACGCTACGCTGACGCTCACCCAGTTCATAGGCATCTCGCTGCATCCGGCCAATCCGGCTATCAGCTACGGCGGCACGCAGGACAATGGGACCCAACAGCGGTCGGCAGACTCGAAGTGGTATGAGGTGCTAAGTGGAGACGGAGGCCACGCGGTCATCAATCCGCTCGATCCGAGCGTTGTTTTCATGACTTATGTGCGCGGCGACATATTCCGCATCCTCAACGACGGCCAAACTTTCGACCTCCAGATCGGTTCAGATGCCACGTTCGGCGAGTTCTTTCAGAATCCGCGCATAGCATTCTATCCGCCCTTGGTAGGCAACGGAGTTGATGCCACGCTTTACTTTGGCACGTGGCGGCTGTTCATCAGCACGAACCTTGGCAACTCGTGGTTCGCGCCGTCGGGCTTTCTGGATCTGACCAAAGGAATCACCGATGCAGGTCAGGATGTGCTGTCCGCTATCGCAGTCGCCCGTTCGAACACCAATGTGATCTATACCGGCTCAGCTCAAGGCCGCGCGATGCGAAGCACGAATGGCGGGCAGAGCTGGGCCGATGTCACTGGCGGTTTGCCCGACCGCTCGATCACAAGCATCACGGCCGATCCCTCTAACCCGTCGGTAGCTTATCTGACCGTTTCGGGATTCAACACCGGGCACGTCTTCAGAACGAACAATATGGGCGCGACGTGGACCGACGTTAGCGGCAGTGTGCCCGATGTTCCGGCAAGCGCCTTGCTAATTGACCCGACGGACTCCAACACGATCTACCTGGGCACCGACATCGGAGTCTTTCGTTCAACTACCCGAGGCAATGACTGGCGTTCGTTTAATCGTGGAATGCCGCCGGTGGTTGTGCATGACTTCTCGGCCAACGGGAGCGGCGTTATTCAGGTCGCGACTTATGGCCGCGGCGCGTACGAGTTGGGCGGCGCGAGCGGCCGGCCGTCGATTGTCGCGGTGACTTTTGACGGAAAGAAACGACTGACCATCGACGGCACAGGTTTCGGCGACTCGCCTACGGTGATGATCAATGGAGAAGATCGGAGCTTCCGAATAGCGGAGAGCTCGGATACGTCGATACTGCTGACCGGTAAGATCAAGAAGCTCGGCTTGAGATCGGGAGATAACACCGTGCAAGTCGTCACCTCGGATAATCTGAGTTCTAACGTCTTCACAATCACGATCAGCCTGTAAACCGCTCGCGCCTCATGCTCCCGCCGTCTTATAATGCATGTCGAGCTTTTGAAGATATGCGTACTCTCCCTCAGATCAATCGGCTGATTGTCTTCGCGGCACTCTTCTCAGCCTTGGCCTTCGCCCAAACGAACAGTCGATTTCAAACCGTCGAAGCACGCGCGCAAACTATTCCGCCGGACACGCTCATCACGCTCGAGAGGACCGCGTGCTATGGCACGTGCCCGATTTACAAGATAACGATCTCAGCCGGCGGCACTGTGGTATTTGAAGGGCGGCGGTTCGTTAAGAAAGTCGGGACAGTGAAATCGGCGGTCTCGCAAGAACAGCTTCGAGAACTCCTCGCCGCGTTCGAGAAGATCAATTACTTCGAACTGAGGGATCGTTACGAGCAGCCTGAAGACGGCTGTAAACAGTGGGCGACCGATAATCCATCGGCCATCACCTCGGTCACCATCAACGGTAAGTCTAAATCCGTAACCCATTATCATGGATGCGGAGGCATTGAGGTGCTGGCGGAGCTTAGGAAGCTGGAGCAGGCTATAGACAATGCGGTCAACAGCGCTCAGTGGATACGTTGAGGGAGGAGTTCAACTTTGCGAATTCTGGTAATTCTAATCATTTCGTTTCTCGTTGCGCCGTTTATCTCTGATCGAACCTCGTCGGGCTATCAGGAGACCATCGTCTATTCATGCACGATGCACCCCGAGGTTCAGTCGTCGAAGCCCGGCAAGTGTCCCAAGTGCGGAATGAAGCTCGTCGCCCAGAAACCACCTGCGAGCGGCGACCAAAAGGGCGCTGCAAGCCAGACTCCAGCGCCCGGCTCGCGCACGCTTGAAGTCGTCCAACAAAACGACGAATACACCTGCACCATGCACCCCGAGATTCGAACTAACGCGCCGGGCACGTGTCCAAAGTGCGCGATGACGCTTGTGCCCGTCACTCCAGCCATCGTCGATGACTTCAACTTGAGGTTTGAGTGCTCGCCCAAAGCGCCGAAGCCTAATGAGAAGATCCGGCTGCGTTTTTCCGTGTTCAATCCCAAGACGCGGGAGCAAGTGAAAGAGTTTCATATCATACACGACAAGCTCTTTCATCTATTCATCGTCAGCCAGGACATGAGTGAGTTCCAGCACATCCATCCCACTCTCGAGCGCGATGGCAGCTTCACGATCGAGACGGTTCTGCCGATAGCCGGCAACTACAAAATCTATTCGGACTTTTATCCGCGCGATGGCGCGCCTCAAGTCTTGCAGCAAAACATCACGACGGCTGGTT
The DNA here is from genome assembly GCA_041497455.1 of Blastocatellia bacterium. Classification (GTDB taxonomy): domain Bacteria; phylum Acidobacteriota; class Blastocatellia; order UBA7656; family UBA7656; genus Onstottus_A. The sequence goes on from JBGQGO010000457.1 coordinate 4,770, forward strand.
ACGCGAAGGATCTGCTGGCGGGTCAACCGCGGCTCAAACCCGACGCGTCACTCACCAGGATTGCCGACGGCATGAAGATCGAGTTGAAGCTGGAGCCTCCAGACATCATCGCCGGGCAGCGTGTCGCGCTCAAGTATCACTTGACCGACGCCAAGACCGGACAGCCGATTCGCGACCTGATTCCCTACCTCGCCGCTTGGGGACATACGCTGATTCTCAGTGAAGATCAA
>JBGQGO010000458.1:0-4984 GCA_041497455.1 Blastocatellia bacterium
CGAACGAGCGTAGCAAAGACATCGCCAGTCTCTTCCTGGTGATCGTATCTGTAGTCGGGCTAATGGTCTTTGTCTACGCCGGCTTTGCGTTAGCGTTTCGCCCGATCAGCGTCGAATGGATCCTGTTAAGCGTGGTGACCATTCTGATGGTTTCGCGCATCGACATCGGGATCCCCAAAGCCAGAAGCGCCGTCACTCTCTCCGATACGTTCATCTTCATGTCGGTGCTGCTGTACGGCACTTACGCCTCGGTGGTTCTGGCGGGTCTTGATGCCGCCGCTTGCGCGCTTCAATTCAGGGAGCGCCGCCGAATGATCCTGTTCAACGTGGCGGCAATGAGCTTGTCGATCTTCGCGGCGAGTTCGACTGTGACGTTCACGTTTGGTGAACTGCGGCCGCTCGCTTCTGAGCCGGGCAGATTAGTCCTGGCTGCGGGAATGCTGGCGCTCATTCATCTGGTAATGACGTCTGGAATGATGAGCCTGGCGAGCGCGCAAAAGAACGCGCGGTCTCTCGTCGACAATTGGAAAGAATCGTTCCTCTGGGCATCGATATCGGCGCTAGCCGGGGCAGCGAGCGCGTGCTTGATCGTCAAGCTGATCACGGTCATTTCGTTCTACGCCTTCATAATTTCGGTTCCCATCCTGACCGTCACTTACTTCACCTACAAGGTCTATCTCGACCGGGTCGAGACTTCGAACCGTCACGCCGAGCAGATGGCGGAGCTGCACTTGAAGACCATCGAGGCGCTCGCCATCGCGATCGACGCCAAGGACGAAGTGACGCCCGATCACGTTCATCGCGTGCAAATCTATGCGACCGGTCTCGCCCGGCTGTTCGGATTGTCCGAGCCCGAACTCGAAGCGCTCAAAGCGGGGGCGCTGCTGCATGACATCGGCAAGCTCGCCGTGCCTGACTACATCTTGAACAAGCCCGGCCCGCTCACGCCTGCCGAGTTCGACAAGATGAAGGTCCACACGATCGTAGGGGCCGAGATACTCGAGCGGGTCGGCTTTCCTTATCCCGTCGTGCCCGTGGTGCGGCATCATCACGAGCGATGGGACGGGCGCGGCTATCCCGATGGGCTGCGCGGCGACGAGATACCGATGACCGCGCGGATACTGACGCTGTCGGATTGCTTCGACGCCGTGCGCGAGGACCGGAATTATCGCGAGGCGATGACTCGCGACCAGGCCGTCGAGATGTTGAAGGAAGGCAGCGGGACGGTGTTCGATCCAAACGTCGTTCGGACGTTCCTCGATCACCTGGAGGAGTTCGAAGCCGAGATTCGCGAGAGGTGCATCGAGCCTCAACGAGTCGAGCTGCCTCAGCATCTGGGTAATGCGCGCGCCGCAAACACCGGCGAGGGGCCGATGGTATACGAGCGTATACGCAGCGCGCATCGAGAAGTGATCACGCTCTACGACATCGCTCAGACGATCGGCACGAGCCTGGATCTGAGAGACACGTTCGCGGTCTTCGCTTCGAGATTGGAAGACATAGTCAGCTACACGACCTGCGTGCTCTATCTTGTTCGGCCAGACTCGACTGATGTTGAAGCGGCGCACGTCGCCGGGCGCTACGCGGAGATCTTCAAGAGCAAGGGCCTTCCTTCGGGCGCGGGGATAACCGGATGGGTCGTTGCCAATCGTCACCCGATGCACAACTGCGATCCACGTCTTGATTTTGATGTGCTCAAGGTCGACCTGCCCGAACCGTATCGCACGGCTACCGTTGTTCCGCTAATGAGAGACGAAGCGGTTCTGGGCGCGCTTGCGATGTACTCCGCCGACCTCAGCTCATACACGGCTGATCACTTGAGACTGATGGAGGCGGTGGCCAAGCTGGCGTCGGATGCGATCGCCAACGCGGTGCATCACGAGCGAACCGAGACAAGCGCGTTGACGGATTTGCTAACGGGCTTGCCGAACGCGCGAGCGTTGAGATATCGCTTCGAAGAAGAGGCTGATCGCGCGCGGCGTCACCGTGACAGCTTCTCTGTGATGATGATGGACCTGGATGGCTTCAAGACGGTGAATGACAAGTTTGGTCATCAAGCGGGCGACCAATTGTTGAGGGAGCTTTCGGTCTTGCTGCTTTCGCACATCCGCTCATCGGACTTCGTGAGCCGTTACGCTGGCGATGAGTTCGTCGCGATACTGCAAGTCGGCCAGGAAGAAGTGCAGGAGCTGTCGCAGCGAATTCAGAGAGCGATCGACCGCCACGACTTCGGCTTTCAGGGCTCAAAACTATTCATAGGCCTGAGCGTAGGCACCGCGAGTCTCGGCGTGGACGGAGAGACGCTCGATGAGTTGTTGCTTGCGGCCGACCGCGCGATGTATGCGGACAAAGCGAGAAGGAAAGCGCTCTTCGCAGAGTCGAACAGCCTGACGACGAACGATCTTGGTCAGTACAGGGTTATGTAGATTAGACGCCTGACTTCACTCTAGCGCCGACAGTCTCTTAAAAGGGCCTTGACCGGTTACGACTGCATAGAATCAAGGAACTCGGAATTCGACTTCGTCTTGCTGAGCTTGTCCAGTAACAACTCCATCGCCTCGGTTGGCGAGAGCTGCGACAGCACGCGGCGCAGCACGATGATTCGGTTGAAGTCCTGCGGCGCGAGCAGCAGCTCTTCCTTTCGCGTGCCCGACTTGTTGATGTCGATCGACGGGAATATGCGCTTCTCTGTGAGCTTGCGGTCCAGGTTGATTTCAAGGTTGCCCGTTCCCTTGAACTCTTCGAAGATCACGTCATCCATGCGCGAGCCGGTGTCTATCAACGCCGTCGCAATGATCGTGAGCGAGCCGCCCTCTTCGATGTTGCGCGCCGAGCCAAAGAACCGCTTCGGCTTTTGAAGCGCGTTCGAGTCTATACCGCCCGACAGTATCTTGCCCGATGGAGGAACGACGGAGTTGTGCGCGCGCGCGAGCCGCGTAACCGAGTCGAGCAGGATCACAACGTCGCGCCGGTACTCGACCAATCGCTTCGCCTTTTCGATCACCATATCGGCCACCTGAACGTGTCGCGTAGGCGGCTCATCGAACGTCGAGCTTATCACCTCGCCGTGCACCGAGCGCTGCATGTCGGTGACTTCTTCAGGCCGTTCGTCGATCAGCAACACGATCAGCGTCACTTCGGGATGATTGCGCGTTATCGAGTTGGCCACGTTCTGAAGCAGCATAGTTTTGCCGGTTCGCGGCGGGGCGACGATCAGCGCGCGTTGACCTTTGCCAATCGGTGTCATCAAATCGAGCACGCGAGCGGCCAGGTTCTCCGGGTCGGTCTCGAGCCTCAGCTTCTCATTTGGATAAAGCGGCGTCAGGTTGTCGAAGAAAACCCGATCGCGGGCCATCTCAGGCGGCTCGAAGTTGATGGCCTCGACTTTGATCAGCGCGAAGTAGCGCTCGCCTTCCTTTGGCGGCCGGATCTGTCCCGAGATCGTATCGCCGGTACGCAGATCGAACTTGCGAATCTGCGAGGGGCTGACGTAGATGTCATCGGGCCCGGGAAGGTAGTTGTAGTCTGGTGCGCGCAGAAAGCCGAATCCGTCGGGCAGCGTTTCAAGCACGCCTTCCGAGAAGATTAATCCTGACTTTTCGGTCTGCGCTTGCAGGATCTTGAAGATTATCTCCTGCTTTCGCATGCCGGTAGCGCCAGGGATGTCGAGTTCCTTTGCTATCTGGGTGAGCTTAGAGATGGACATCTCTTTAAGCTCGCCGATGTCCATCAATTGATCAACTTCTTCTGCCATAACTGTTCTGATTGCCTCACTGGTTAGGGCGCCCAGCCCGAATCGAGGCCCATCTCGTGGGCGCGGCGCGTAGTTTTGTCACGGGGATTATTAATTGCGGATGTCGGATTGCGGATTGCGAATTTGCAATACTGGCTTCGAGACTTCAGATTGTCGAAAAGGAATCGATGGCAAAGAGTCTTTCAATCCGCAATCCGCAATCCGCAATCCGAGTTGTGATTTCTTTCCAGATACGGGCCGCTCCACTGCGGGTGACCGCCGAATACGCGACAAGTTCGCTACTGCCCAAGACCGCCGACGCGCGACTGAGACTGGCCCTTAACTGATTGCTGCTGAGCTTGTCAGCCTTGGTTGCAACGATGATGAACGGCTTCCCCCTCGCCTCAAGCCACTCTTTCATCAGCAGATCTAACTCGGTGGGCTCGTGCCGCGAATCGGTAATGACAATAGATAGCACAAGGCCGGGCCGGGTTGCAAGATATTTCTCGACCATCGGTCCCCAGTGCTTCTTCACATCGCGGGGCACTCGCGCGTAGCCGTATCCGGGCAAATCTACAAAATAAAACGCACCGTTTATCAAGAAGAAGTTGATAAGCTGCGTACGTCCCGGCGTCGAACTCGTGCGCGCCAACCCTCGGACGCCTAACAGACTGTTTATCAAACTGGACTTGCCGACGTTCGACCTTCCCATGAAGGCTATTTCTGGCCGGCCGTCGCGGGGATAATGCTCGGGGCTGGTCGCGCTCTTTACGAAAGTGGCGCTGGTGATCTTCATAGGACCTATGCGACTTATAGGACCTATTCAATCGTTTGATTTGACGCCGGCGAGTCGCCCGCCGGCTGTTGTCCCCAAATCGGGACCTCGGTTGTTGGCGCGTCCACTTTCGAGAGCGGTTCTTCGAGGGCGAGGCGCCAAACCTCGTCTACGTATTCGACCGTTTGAATGGTCAGCGCTTCCTTGACGTCGTCGGGCAACTCCACGAGATCCTTGGCGTTGTCCTTGGGCACAATCACGGTGGTTATGCCCGCGCGGTGCGCTGCGAGAAGCTTCTCCTTTATTCCGCCAACAGGCAGGACCTTGCCTCGAAGTGTGATCTCGCCGGTCATCGCTACGTCGCGTCGAACGGCGGCTTCGGTCAGCACCGAGACGATCGCGGTCGCGATGGCGATTCCCGCCGAGGGTCCGTCCTTTGGAATTGCGCCTTCCGGGACGTGCAAGTGCAAGTCGTA
>JBGQGO010000459.1:0-4974 GCA_041497455.1 Blastocatellia bacterium
GGACGGATCGATCAGGCCCGAGTTCGAACTGAATCAGGCGCGCTTTCAAGGTGCGACGGTTCTGCTGGCGCGGGCGAATTTCGGTTGCGGGTCTTCTCGCGAACACGCGCCGTGGGCGCTGCTCGATTATGGATTCCGCTCGATCATCGCGCCGTCGTTCGCGGACATCTTCTACAACAACTGTTTCAAGAACGGTATGCTTCCTGTGGTCCTTTCAGAGGAACAGGTGGAGAAACTCTTCGAGCGAGCGGCGGCGAGTCCCTGTTATGAGTTGACGGTTGATCTGGAGCGGCAGTGGGTGACCGATGATGACGGCCTCCGGTTCAGCTTCGAGGTTGATCCCTTTCGCCGCGAGTGTTTGCTCAAAGGGTTGGACGACATCGGGCTGACTCTCCAGCACGAAGATAAGATACGAGAGCACGAAGCTCGTCGCGTCGTTTTTGAGTAGACGATGGCTATGACTTTTCCAGAACAATTCAACATTGCGACATACTTCCTCGATGCGCGCATCGAGGAAGGGTTCGGCGACAAGGTCGCGGTCTATTGCGGCGCTAAGCGGTACACCTACAGAGAAGTGCAGCAAATGGCGAACGAGGTAGGGAACGCGCTGCTGCGGCTCGGTGTCGAGATTGAAGACCGCGTGCTGATAGTCTTGCCCGACTCGATCGAGTTCGTAGCGACCTGGTTCGGAGTCGCCAAGATTGGCGCAGTCATCACGATGGTCAACACGATCCTGCCGTCCGCCGACTACGAGTACTATCTCGACTACACGCGCGCGAAAGTCGCCGTCGTTCACGCGGACGTGATGGAGCGATTCACTCCTGCCGCTTCGACTTCGGCTTACCTCAAGCACACTGTTGTCGTCGGCACTAAAGTGTCCGGCAGTCTCGAAGGCCTGGAAGGCCGCTCGACAATCAAGTCATATGGCCGATTGACCATGGAAGCGTCAGACCAGCTCGAGACCGCGCCGACGAAACGAGACGACATCGCGATATGGCTTTTTACGTCGGGCTCGACCGGACATCCGAAGGCTGCGGTTCATCTTCAACACGACTTGCCTTACAACACCGAGTGCTACGCCAAACAGGTGCTCGGCATTACTAAAGACGACATCACGCTTTCCGTGCCGAAGCTGTTCTTCGGCTACGCGACCGGCACGAACTTGCTGTTTCCGTTTGCCGTGGGCGGAGCGGCCGCGTTGTTCCCCGAGCGCTCGACCGCCGAGACGATCTTCGAGATGATTCAAAAACACCGGCCGACTATCCTGACTACCGTGCCGACGATGATCAACTCGATGCTTCAAGTAGAAGGCGCGCGCGAACGGTACGACTTATCGTCGCTCCGCTTTTGCGTGTCTGCGGGCGAAGCGCTCCCTCCGGAACTCTATCAACGCTGGGTGGAAACGTTCGGCGTCGAGATCCTCGACGGGATCGGCTCAGCCGAGATGTTTCACATCTACATCACGAACTATCCTGGGGACGTCGTTCTCGGCAGTCTTGGAAGGGTCGTTCCCGGCTACGAGGCCAGCATAGTCGACGCCGAAGGCCGCGAATCTGCGACGGGCGAGATGGGCACGCTTCGGATCAAAGGCGACTCGGCGGCGTTGTGCTACTGGAACGCGCACGAAACATCCAAGGCGACTTTCGCGGGCGACTGGTGCACGACGGGCGATCAGTTTCGCGTGGACGACCGCGGTTACTACTGGTACTGCGGCCGCACGGACGAGATGCTGAAAGTGGGCGGCATATTTGTTTCGCCTACCGAGATCGAGAACTGCTTGCAAGAACACGAAGCGGTGCGTGAATGCGCGGTGATTGGCGCAAGCGATAGCGACAATCTCGTCAAGCCGAAGGCATTCGTGGTGGTGGCTGAAGGCTTCTCGGCAAGCGCCGAGCTTGAGAGTGAGTTGAAAGAGTATGTGAAGAGCAGACTCGCGGGTTACAAGTATCCGCGGTGGATCGAGTTTTGGGATGAGCTTCCAAAAAACGATCGAGGGAAGATCGATCGACGAGCGCTCAAACAATAGGCCACGCGGGCGCGATGGGCGCCGGGAACCTTGCTCGCGAGAAGGCTATGAAGAGAACGTTGCTTGTGCTGGCAGCAGTAGCTATGTTTGGCGGAGGATGCCGCATGTTAGCGCACATGCAGCAAAGCGCCTTTTTCTCCAGGTTCGTTCTCGACAGATCGGTGAAGGCGACTGACTACAAAGGTATAGACTCCACCCGTGGGGCAGGCGGCGGCGGCGGCATTGGAGGGACCACCGGAGGGATTGGACCGGGTGGAGCAGATGTTCATAGTTCATCTACAAGTACAGCCAGCTTTACGATGAAGGAAGAAGGCGAGAACAAGTTTAAGGAGAGCGAGTTCATCGACGCACTAGCCTCTCAGATAAAGAAAGAGATTGAAGAAAGCCGTGCCAGTATCACCGGAAGCGGCAGCCCAGCGTCCAGTGAGTTTTACGTTGATTACAAGGATGGAAACATAAAAGGGCGGATCACTATTTCAGGTTCAGCCAGTGGACAATCCTATGTTCTGAAGGCGAATGTCGATGAAAGCAACAAGCCATAGCCGCGAAGGAGGCCGCTTCATACGTGAGTGAGAAATGAAAACAATTCTTTGTATCCTCTTGATGCTTGCCCATGCTGGCTTTGCTCAAGGCCGGCAGAATAATCCACCGGAATCAACGGCCATCCCGGAATCAGCAACCAGGCTCTTCAAAGCAACCGGGCTTGATCGGCAATATGAATTCTCTTCTCACTTGAAGCCCTCGCATCTTAGCGGCGATTTCGACGGAGACGGCAAGCCTGACATCGCGATGCTAGTCAAGCAGAAGAGCAGCGGTAAGATCGGCATTGCAGTTTGCCATTCATCCACCAACAAGGTCTTGTTTATTGGCGCCGGAACTGTCGTAGGAAACGGCGGCGACAACTTCGACTGGATGGATTTGTATGCCTGGCACGGCCGGCATCACGCAGCGCACATAACGTCACTGCGCGAGCGGATGGGATGGGATTAAGATAGCGTTCGAGATGACTGTGTTCGCTGATATCACCTGGAAAGAAGCTCGCGAAGCCTTCAAGCGCGGCGTGGTCGTCATTCTTCCGATCGGTTCAACCGAGGCTCACGGGCCGCACTTGCCGCTCACAACCGACGTCATCATTTCTGAAGAGATGTCGCGGCGCGCTGCTGAGAAGCTCAGCGCGCAAGGCATCGAAACGCTAGTGCTGCCTGCGATCTCTTACAGCATTACCGACTTCAGCGCGGACTTTCCGGGCACGATCTCGATCAAGAAAGAAACCGCCGCGGCATTGATTCACGACATCTGTGTGTCGCTATACGAACAGGGCGCTCGGTTGATCGCGATAGCCAATTCGCACCTGGAACCCGAGCACGTCGCCTCAATCAACGAAGCAATAGAAGCGGTGAAACAGGAAATCGGCCGCACGGTCGCGTTTCCCGATAAACGAAGGCGACGATGGGCCGAAACGCTAACCGAAGAGTTTCGACGAGGCGATTGTCACGCTGGATCATATGAGACTTCGCTTGTGATGGCCGCGCGGCCCGAGCTTGTGCGTGAAGATATTCGTCAGTCGCTCGAGCGCGTGCCGATCTCGATCGCAGAGAAGATCAAGGAAGGCGCGAGCACTTTCAGAGAAGCGGGCGGAACAGAAGCCTACTTCGGCGATCCGCGAACAGCCTCGCGAGAAGAAGGCGAGGCGATGTATAAAGCCCTTTCCGATATGATCGTCACGGCCGTGATCGAGGCGCTCGCACCTTAGCGTTCTTTGCGCGAAACAGACTCCTGCAAGAACCGTGCTTCGCGCAAAGAACGCTAAGACCCGCAAAGAACGCTAAGAACCCGAATGAAACAAGCTCTGGACGAAGACATCGAAGCGACGCCGTCGAGCTACGGTTCTGTTCACCTGAACAGAGACGAGCTGATCGCGATACTCGCCGAACTGGATTCACTTGTTGAGATCGACGCACTTCGAAAGAAGACGGGCGAGATGAAGCGGATGATCGCTTCACGGGAATCGGCGCTATTGGTCGATGCGCAATCAAACGTCGACTTCCTTTCGCTGCGAAGAGACATCCTGACTTCAGAACTCGATCAAATCATCGAAGCCCGCACCATCGAGCGCGCCAAATACTATGTCAAACGGTTGGAGCGCGGGGTCAAGAAGGTCAAGACCTCAAAGATCAACGACATCAATCTCCACCGCTGGAAAGAGCACACCGACATCATCACCGACAGCCTCTGGGTCTTGCCCAAACGCGACGCGACCGGCGCTCATCTTGCGTGGTACTGGGGCAATTTCATCCCGCAGATTCCTCATCAGTTGATGCTTCGCTACACGAAGAAAGGCGACTGGGTTCTGGACCCTTTTCTCGGAAGCGGAACGACGCTGATCGAATGCCGGAGGCTCGGGCGCAACGGCATTGGCATCGAGCTTAACGCTGAAGTCGCAGCCCGCGCTGAAGAACTTGTTCAGCAAGAGAAGACCCGGCACTCGGTGAGAACAGAGATAGTCACAGGCGACGCGAGGACGATCGACGCGCGGCGGACTCTGGACACTTTCGGCGCGAAGCAGGTCCAGCTTCTCATAATGCACCCGCCTTATCACGACATCATCAGCTTCTCGGAAGACGACAAAGACCTGTCGAACGCGCCGAGCACCGATGAGTTCTTGAAGATGTTCGGCGATGTGCTCGACAACATCGATCCGGTGCTAGAGCGCGGAAGATACTTCGCTCTGGTGATCGGAGACAAATACTCCAAAGGCGAATGGATTCCGCTGGGCTTTCATTGCATGAGCGAGGTTCTAAAACGCGACTACTCGCTAAAGAGCATCGTCGTAAAGAATTTCGAAGAGACTCGCGCGAAGAGAGATCAGAAGCAGCTCTGGCGGTACCGAGCTTTGGTTGGCGGGTTTTACATTTTCAAGCACGAGTACATTTTCATCTTCAAGAAAA
>JBGQGO010000460.1:0-4953 GCA_041497455.1 Blastocatellia bacterium
GAAGCAATGACGGAGCCGTTCGACATAATCACGTTCGACTGTTACGGCACGCTGATCGACTGGGAAGCCGGCATCATAAGCGCGTTTCAATCAGAAGCCGCGAAGGACCGCGTCGAGCTTCGAGGCGATCAACTCATTGAGGCGTACGCCGCCGAGGAGCCCGAAGTAGAATCTGCGCCCTATCGCTCTTACCGGGAGGTGCTGGCCGAGACGGCGCGCCGGGTCGCCGCAACGCTCGGGTGGAACCTGCCGGCGGAGCGTGCAGGCTTTCTCGCCACGAGCCTTCCAGAGTGGCAACCGTTCCCCGACACGAATCCCGCGCTTGAAAGACTGGCGCGCCGGTTTCAACTAGGGATTCTCTCTAACATTGACGATGATCTTCTGACTGCCACGCGAAGACACTTCACCGTCGACTTCGATTTGATCGTGACCGCCCAGCAGGTCAAGTCCTACAAGCCAGGTCTTGCGCATTTCAAAGAAGCACTGGTCCGCGCAGGCGAGAAACGTCTGCTTCACGCGGCGCAGAGCTACTTTCACGACGTAGTTCCGACGAGCACGCTTGCGATTCCGGTCGTGTGGGTAAACCGCAAAGGCAGCGCCGTCGAGCCGGGCGGTCTCGTTCCAACGCACGAGGTTCGGAACCTTACGGAACTGGCGAATCTTCTAAGAGTTTGAAAACTGTGCGCGTTCCTGAGTCCGTATTAAGACGAGAGGCAAGCCATGGCTAGTTCAACAACACGAGTGGAAGAAAACGCAGCGAGCAATTCGTCGGCGGCCCGATCGGACGCCCCGCCGATTCACAAACGACGAAGAACGATTATACGGATCCTGCTGGTGATCATCATCGCACTGATCGCTTACACCGCGTTCGATCTGCTCGCGCCGCGGGCTTCTCGAATGCGCGGCTTCGATCCGAACGAAGTCGCGCGGCTCGAAACCGCGATGTGGCGGTCGTATTACGACAAGCAGCAACTGCGGCTCTACAATCAGATGACCGAGCTGCTTCGAAGTCAGTACAACCTGCCTTTCATAAGATCCAACACAGTCGCGTATCAGGCTGCCAGAGCCGCTTTCGTGTTCAAGGGCGGACACAATCGGCAAGAGTACGAGAAGGCTCTTCCATACCTGGTTAGCTTCTATGCCGCCATACGCAATGTCAGCGACATACCGTTTGACGTCGAGCGGGCGGCGCGTCTCGAGCTCGAATGGTGGATCATTCACCGCGAGCGAGACAAGCATCAGTCCGGTGATTTGGCGCGCGCGCTGGCTGCACTGTCATCCGAGCTCTATCAGATGCCGGCCGAGCGATTCACTGTTCACGCTCGCCTCCGAGCGGAAGCGATGACAATTCGAGACACGAAGGCGGACAACGGCGGAGTGGCCGAAGCTGACTGGGCGAGGATAGACGAACTCCTCCATGCCTCCTGGCAATCGTTGTTCAATGTGGTCAACGGTTGATGTAACTCGGACGCCCTGGGAGCGCAGGCATCCCTGCCTGGCTTGGTCGAGAAGAGAATGGCAGTTAGCGGACGAGGCAGGCAGGGATGCCTGCCCTCCCAGGGCTCTTAACTCGCTGCGTTGCGGATCGCCTCGATCACTTCGTCGTCGCCGGGGCGAAAGATAGGGATCACCGATCTGCGGTAGCGAATCACACCTTGCGGATCGATCACGATCACCGCGCGTTGCGAGCCGCCCAGCAGCGACCTGACGTTGTAAAGCCTGGTCACCTCACCGCGTTCGTCCGCGAGCAATCGCTGCGGCAACCCGTGATGCTCGGCAAACTGTTTGTGAGACTCAACGCTAGCCACAGATATCGCGACGACTTCGGCGCCGGTCGTCTGGTAATCGGCCCAGCGATCTCGCATGCTGCACATCTGCTTCGTGCAGACCGGGGTTTCGTCTCTGGGATAAAAGACGAACGCGACGACTTTGCCGCGGTGATCCGACAAACGCCATGTCTTGCCTTCACCGTCCTTGAGTTCAAAATCGGGCGCCGTGCGCCCGATGTCCGTGCCCTTCTCCGGTTGTGATGATGATGCGCTCATAGTGTTGACTAACCGCCTTTCCAAAATCATTTGCCAATCGCGCCGTGCTTGCGAAGGATCTCAATCGTGCGATCGATCGGCAGACCTTCGACCGTGCGCCCGCGCCCGGTTGTCGTCACAGCTCGAAAGAGCGAATTGTACACTGCTTCTTCGGTGGCTTCGATCACCGCCAGGAACAGCGGCGACATCGCGTCGTTGGAAACCAGCTTTGCGTCGCGCGGCGTGTAGGCGTTCTCGGATGCGGCTCTCGCGCGAATTCTCACGACAGGCGCGGTCGAAAACGCGATCGCATAATCGCCGCTCCCGTTGCTTGCAGCCGATCCGGTTCGAGCTAACCCCATCATCGAACGCGCAGCCATTCTTCTAAGATTGCGAGCGTCAACGGGCGCATCCGTCGCGATGACGATAATCACCGAGCCATCGGCATTATCAACACCAGCCAAGCCGGCCCCTTCGCGTTTTGCCGGCGCCTTGTTCTCTTTGTCCCGATCAAGCTCCTGCTTCAGATAGTAGCGTCCCAACTCCTGACCTACAGGCGCTCCCGCTATTGTGAGCACGCCACCGAAGTTCGTCTGGACGAGCACGCCTACTGTGTAGCCGCCCAATGACGCCGGCAGCCTTCGCGACGAAGTGCCGATCCCTCCCTTGAAGCCAAACGCCACCGTACCCGTACCCGCGCCGACGGCTCCCTCTTCTACGGCGCCGCCCTTCGCGTTCTTGATCGCGTTCAACACGTCATCACGAGTTACGTGACGGCCACGAATATCATTCAAGTAGCCGTCGTTCGTCTCGCCGACGAGTGGATTGACGGACTGAACATCTTCGTTGCCTGGCAGCGCGAGCACGTAATCCAACACCGCGTCCGCGGCGCGAGGCACGCTTAGCGTCGAGGTGAGCACTATCGGCGTTTCGATCTCACCAAGCTCGTTTACTTGAGTCGAGCCCGCCAGTTTACCGAACGCGTTGCCGATGAATACGGCGCCTGGGACTTTCTCGCGAAACAGGTTCCCGGTGTGCGGCAAGATCGCGGTTACTCCGGTGCGGATGTTGTCTCCTCGAATGATCGTAGTGTGGCCAACCTGAACTCCGGCCACGTCGGTGATCCCGTTAAGCGGTCCGGGCGGAATCACGCCGATCGTAAGTCCGATGTCTCGCGCTCGGGGTCGCTCGTTCCTTTGCATAGCCAGTCCAAGACAACTCAGGCACAGCGCAATGGCAATCAGAAGGGATTTCAATTCATCTCCTCGAAAAACGTCCGACAAACTTCAGTTTGTCGCGAACCCCGACGGCCACATATAGGCAGCGACAAACTGAAGTTTGTCGGACGCTTCTCGAAAATTACTAGTGATTTCCGCGAACCCATGATTTATCATCTCAGCGATGTCACTTCAATGATGGACTCGAGATTTTCAGTGCACAATCTCTCGGATCCAGATTGCCCCGCCTCCGCTCCCGATTATAGGGTCTATTAATATTATTTGATACGAGCCGGCACTGGCGGGCGCTTGGACGTCGCCGGCGCAAAGGTCTCCAGAGGCAGGATGCTCCAATTCACGTTCGACGAGGTGACCCAAAGCGCTCTCATCAACGAAGGGCTGCTGACTGCGGAGCAGCTTTCAAAGGCGCGAGGTCTTGCAGACCAACTCGGCGGCCAGACAAGCATCGGCGACGTTCTGCTCGACATGAACCTGATAAGCAGACCCCGCCTCGACGAGTTTGTGCGGCGCCATCGCAACAGACTCAGCATCAGCGACATTCTCATCAGCCGGCGCCTGGTCACCGACAACGACGTGAGAGCCGCCCGCGAGATTCAGCGCAAGTCCGCGCCCAAATCGAAACGAATCGGTGAAACGCTCGTCGAGATGGGCTTGATTGAAGAACGCCACGTTGTGGAGGCGCTCGCGGAAAAGTTCCATCTTCCGCTTCTTGATCCTGACATCACCGAGATCGACTTCGGGCTTGTGCGAAAGGTGTCGCTCAAGTACCTTCGCCGGCAGGTGGCACTCCCGATCAAGCTTGACGCGGGCGAGTTGCATCTGCTGGTCGCCGATCCGACGATGACGCATTTCATCGAAGAGATCGAACGCTTGTTCGCCTGCCACGTGCGACTGTCGCTGGCGACCAGCGCGACGATCAGTCAAAAACTCGATCTGGTCGACGCGCTGCTCCAAAGCAAAGACGCCGGAATCTCCGACTATCAAAAGGTCAAGTACCACACCCTTGAAGCCCAGGCTCAAACAGGCGACGACCGCGTCATTCAGATGGTCGATCAGTTGATAAGGTCGGCGATCGAGGAAGGCGCGTCCGACGTTCACATCGAGCCGATGGCCAACAAGCTGCGCATTCGATACCGCATCGACGGAGTCCTCGTTCACAAGCTGGACTTCCCGCGCGATTACACTCCACGGATCATCTCGCGCATAAAAATCCTCGCCGATGCCGACGTGGCCGAACGCCGCAAGCATCAAGACGGCCGAATCTTCGTCAAGACCGACAAACAGGAGATCGACATTCGGGCGTCGTTCTACGCGACCGTGTTCGGTGAGAACGTCGTGCTGAGAATCCTGAACAAGGCCTCGCTGATCAGTCTTCAAGAGCTGGGCTTCGCGCCAAACATTCTAAGACTCTACAGCGAAGACGTGCTCGCTGCGCCCTCGGGCATCACGCTGATCACCGGTCCAACGGGCTCGGGCAAGACGACGACGCTCTATAGCTCGATCGACTACTGCAATGATCCGACGGTCAAGATCATCACCTGCGAGGACCCGGTCGAGTACGTCATCGATGGAATCTCGCAATGCTCGATAAACGAGAAGATCGGATTGGGCTTCAACGAAACGCTCAAGTCGATAGTGCGGCAGGATCCGGACATCATCGTCATCGGCGAGATTCGCGATAGATTCTCGGC
>JBGQGO010000461.1:0-4937 GCA_041497455.1 Blastocatellia bacterium
ATCTCAAATACCCCCAACTGCCGTTGGGGGTATTCAAGAAGCATCAAGACCTGGGTTGATGTAGGCTGTAGCTGAACAATCCCCCAACTGCCGTTGGGGGTATTCAAGAAGCATCAAGACCTGGGTTGATGTAGGCTGTAGCTGAACAATCCCCCAACTGCCGTTGGGGGTATTGCCGGAGTTGTTTAACAGACGCTCGCAGTTGGCAGATAGTTCAGGTCCAGCCTAGTCCGCTCTACGCAGAAACCATTTCATCAACGCCGTAGTCACTTCGCCGCAGCTCCCGGCATAAGCTGACGATTGCCAAAGCTGATCAACTTTCTCCTTAACCAGCGTATCCGGAAACCGCTTCGCCATCCAATGCTGCGCATTGTTCATCAGCGCAAGCGCACAAACTTCGATGCTCATCTTCGGGACGGTTCTTACCATCAGGTGGACGTGGTCGGGCAGAACGCTCATCCGGTCTATCCCGAAGCCTCGTCTCTCTGCGACCCTCAGCCAGTACGCGCCCAATTCGCCTCCGATTCTCGAGTCGAAAATCGCGCGCCTATAGCGGGTCGCAAACACCAGATGATAGTTGAGATCGAAAGCGGCGTGTGCAGCTTTCAGGGACACGGGCTCGCGTGCAACATAGCGAAACACCGGCGGCCGGAGACGGGAGGCATACCCGTGATGCTCGGCCTGGTGATCAAGATATTTCCTCACTGCCCCTATTCGCACGCGCCCAACCGTCCGCGCAAGATAGCCTCGCTCCCACACCGGCGGCGAGAGCTTGAATGCGACACAAGACTCACGCGAAAGGTTCGTCTTGACTGTTTGGATCACATTCGAGATGACGTGATTCGGGCGCAGACTCAGCAGACAGCGAAGGTGATCTGTATGAGGCTCGGCCTCCAGCACGTGATAATCATGACGGCCGCAGATTTCGGTTAGCCAGTCTGAGAGGAAAGCCATCCGCTCGTTGCCCGCAAACAAGGTGCGCCGCCGATTAGTGCGAAAGCAAAGCAGGTAGTGAAGCTGAAACGCCCAGTGAAGATTGGCCAACGGTTCGAGCTGCATGGCGAGACGATACACCTGGCATATCGGCCCGACAAGAAGTCTCGCGGCACTAGGCTGGTGCTTTAACAATCCCCCAACTGCCGTTGGGGGTATTCTCGGAGCGACGGCTCGTGTACCGCGTGTAGGCTGGTGCTTGAACAATCCCCCAACTGCCGTTTGGGGTATTCTCGGAGCGACGGCTCGTGTACCGCGTGTAGGCTGGTGGCTGAACAATCCTCCAACTGCAGTTTGGGGTATTCCAACGCGATTAGAAAGTAGCGAAACAACTCTGATAGAATTGGGGCTCGAATGCAGCAGGGGAGAAACCGTTATGGCTGAGCAACGTGCCGGCACAGTCAAGCCGAGAGACAGAGATACTCTAATGGTGCGGAAGGCTTGAAGACGCGCCCCTCTTCCCTGATCTCGAATACTGGCGATCTCAGCCCGATACCTCCAAGTTTCAAGCGGTCCACGACATGATCATCGAAGCTCACCTCATCAAGGGGGAGGACCTACGTGGAGCGAGACTTCAAAGAGCTATTGAGCACTTTGAACGAAGACGGAGTTAGGTACTTCGTCGTCGGCGGGTACGCTGTCATCAAGATCTTGGCGAACCTCAAGAACTGAACTGGCCCACAATAGATTTCTGTGGACTTTCCCCGAACTTCGTCCTATCCTATCCGAGCCTTCAACGTACTAATAGCTACCCTGCAAACACGGTTATCCGAAGCGCGGTGATCAAGAACAGATTAAGCAGACGCGCTAGATGAGAAGCAAAGCCTCTGTTGTCCGAAACAACTAGACCGAAAACCCGGAACATGCGAGACGAGCCTCGCAGTCTGGACCTGAAGTGAAGGAGGTCTGCCCATGTCATCCACCCCATCCGTCTCACCCGAGCAATTCCCTGCCCGAATGATCAACGAGTTCACATACTGTCCCCGCTTGTTTTATCTCGAATACGTCCAGCAGGAGTGGGATCACTCGGCAGATACGCTTGAAGGCAAGTTCGTTCATCGCCGTGTGGACGCCCCAGCAGGCCCGGCGCCGGCTGCCGATCAAGTGGAAGACTCGGTCCGCATTCACGCGCGCTCGATCGACGTTGGTTCGGATAAGCTCGGCGCTATCGCGCGCATTGATTTGTTGGAAGGCGAAAACGGTTGGGTTACTCCTGTTGACTACAAGCGCGGCGAAGCGCCGGACACACCCGAGCGCGCGTGGGAGCCCGAGCGTGTGCAGCTCTGTCTTCAAGGCATGCTGCTCCGCGACAACGGTTACAACTGCGATGAAGGAGTGATCTACTTCGCCAAGTCGCAAGAGCGCGTAGCCGTCCCCTTCACCGCCGAGTTAGTATCCCGCACGCTCGAGATGCTCGCCGAGGCGCGCCGCACCGCCGAGTCTGGGCAGATACCGCCGCCGCTGGTGGACTCGCCAAAGTGCCCGCGATGTTCGCTTGTGGGAATCTGTCTGCCCGATGAAGTGAACTTGCTGGCTCAACCGCTGTTGCCGTTTGACGCGGAGGAAGAATCCGAGACTCAGGCGACCCCACCGCGCGTGCGAAACCTCATCCCTTCGCGCGACGACAAGCTTGCGCTCTATGTTCAGGGTCAGGGCCACAGCGTCGGGTTGAAAGGCGAGGTCCTGGAAATCCGCGACAGGAAAGAAGTGGTGGCAAAGGCGCGGCTGATGCAGGTTTCCCAACTGAGCCTGTTCGGCAACGTGCAGTTGTCGGCGCAGGCGTTGCGCGAGCTTGTCGCACGCGACGTGACCATTTTGCACATGTCGTACGGCGGATGGCTTTCGGCCGTAACGACGGCGCCACCTCACAAGAACATCGAGCTGCGGCGACGGCAGTTTCAGACGGCGAGTGAGCAGAACGTGTGTCTGTACCTGGCGCGAGCTTTCATATCGGGCAAGGTCCGCAATTCGCGCACGCTGCTCCGCCGCAACGGGCGCGATCTCACCGACAATGTGATTCATCGCCTTGCTGAATGGCGGCACAGAGCGGAGAAAGCCGCGAGCCTCGAACAGCTCCTTGGGCTTGAAGGGATGGCGGCTCGCGACTACTTCTCAAACTTCACACGAATGCTCAAGGTGAGCGACGATGCCGTTGCGACGTTCGACTTCACGTCCCGCAATCGGCGCCCGCCTCGCGATCCGGTGAACGCCCTGCTGTCGTTCCTTTACTCGATGCTGACCAAAGACATGGTTGTAACACTGGTGGGAGCAGGCTTCGATCCTTACCTTGGCTTCTTTCATCAGCCGCGTTATGGGAGGCCCGCTTTGGCGCTGGACTTGATCGAGGAGTTCCGTCCGCTGGTTGCCGACTCGGTTGTGATAGGGCTGATCAACAACGGCGAGATACGGCCCTCGGATTTCATCGCGAGGGCTGGGGCAGTCGCGCTGAAGCCCGACGGCCGGAAGCGCGTGCTTGACGCATACGAGCGACGGCTTGATACAGAGGTGACGCATCCGCTGTTTGGATACTCGATCAGCTATCGGAGAGTGTTCGAGGTTCAGGCTCGATTGTTGGGACGGTTCTTGACTGGCGAGATCGCGGGCTACGCACCGTTCTGCACGAGGTAGCACAATGAAGACGAGGTACATCGTTAGCTACGACATCTGCGATCCGAAGCGATTGCGTTTGGTTCACAAGACTATGCTGGGCTACGGGGAGCCGCTGCAATACTCGGTTTTTTGCTGTGACCTGTCGGCGTCCGAGCGTATAATGCTGATCTCGGATCTTAGCCCGATCATAGACCACCGCGAGGACCAGGTGATGCTGATCAACATCGGGCCTGCCGACGCGCGAGGCAAACAGAGCATTGAAACGATAGGCAAGCGGTTGAAGACCGAAGACCTTGAACGACGAACCTTGATCGTGTAGGCGAGTCGCGAGCGGTGAACCGATGTGTTTAGGTCCTGGGGAGCACTCGAATGAGATTGGGTGAGCAGGCGCAAGGTTTTGCAAGGTTTTGCTTGAAGAGGGTGGCGGTAGTGATTAGAATCAACGGGGTCAACTGGTGGGCTCTCGAAAGGGCATCTGCAAGTGCCTTGATGTCTGAAGTTCCAATGCGCGCCGTTTCCACGCTTGAGAGAGCGTGGCCCCATTGAAGCGGAGTTATCGGCGGGAGTTGTATTCCGGGAACCAGGGTTTCCACGCTTGAGAGAGCGTGGCCCCATTGAAGCAAGGTGCCGACGTGAGGCTTCTCATTCGCCGCGTCGGTTTCCACGCTTGAGAGAGCGTGGCCCCATTGAAGCGTGATGCGTTTCGCACTCACAAGGCTCGTTATACGAGTTTCCACGCTTGAGAGAGCGTGGCCCCATTGAAGCGATTCGTCCGCACTCGGCAGCGAACGTCTCAGGTATTGTTTCCACGCTTGAGAGAGCGTGGCCCCATTGAAGCCTCTTCGCCCGGTACGTTGTCCTGTTGGAGCATGACGTTTCCACGCTTGAGAGAGCGTGGCCCCATTGAAGCCGGTTGGGCCGTTGAGAATCGCGCTGATAAAGGGAAGTTTCCACGCTTGAGAGAGCGTGGCCCCATTGAAGCGTTGTTCGGCTATGGAGCGGTCAAAGTCGATGTGGTGTTTCCACGCTTGAGAGAGCGTGGCCCCATTGAAGCGCGCGTCGATCTGGCGCGCTCTTCCGACTGTGCGGGGGTTTCCACGCTAGAGATAGCGTGGCCCCATTGAAGCTCGAACCCTCGACGCGACGGGGCCGCACAGCCGCCTGGTTTCCACGCTTGAGAGAGCGTGGCCCCATTGAAGCTTGAGTATCTCGCCTTGTCTGCATTGGTCGCCGCGCGTTTCCACGCTTGAGAGAGCGTGGCCCCATTGAAGCCGCCAGTTATCATCGCTGCTACAGGCGCATTCCTCACGGTGTCCACGCTTGAGAGAGCGTGG